>JBDTXT010000016.1:0-14900 GCA_040006035.1 Pseudonocardiales bacterium
CGGACGGGCGAAGTCGACTAGGCCTTGCACCGCCTCGCCGGCCGGGACGGGCGCCGCGTCGGGCAGCGCGAGTAGCCGGTCAGACATCCCGGAACGGGCCGCCATCCAACTGGCTGCCTGCAGGAACTCGAGCCGCACGGATGGCGGCGGCTCGCCGGCCTGCCAGCGTTGGACGGATTCGTCGACCAAAGCCCGGCACAGCGCCGCGATCGCCACGGCGCGGTCGACGGACGTACTGACGTCGGCCACCCTGATCTCGACGGTGGGAAACCGGACCGAAGCGCGAGCATCGAAGTAGATCGCCTTCTCGTCGAGGGCTGCGCCGGACTTGACCAACCGGTCCACCGTGTCGTGATAGGCAGCGGCACTGCCGAACGGCTGGGTAGGGCCTGCGGTCGGCCAGCGCGCCCAAAGCATCGAGCGGTAGCTGGCATGCTCGGTGTCCCGGCCGCGCCAGAAGGGCGAGTTCGCGCTGAGCGCCCGCAGCGTCGGCATCCATTGCTGCAGATAGTCAACCGCGGCTACAGCCTCGTCGTCCGAGGCGACACTGACATGCACGTGCTGACCACAGGTGAGCTGCTCGTCGCCCGTCACCACACCAAAGCGCTCGACCAGCCGGTGATAACGCTCGTTTGCTGTCGTCGAACTCTGCTGGTCGAACGGACAGGTCGCCAGCGCCGCTACCCGCGCGTCCACGCTCGCCGCCGCAGCAGCAAGGTCACGACGCCGCTCGACGAGCTGACCGTGCAGCTCAGCGAGCGATGAGCACGGCTTCGACCCGATCTCAGCCTGCTCCTGCTTCAACTCGTGATCGGCTGCATCAGCGTCGCCGGCCAGTATCTGCGTGAGGCGAGCCACCCTGTCTCCCGCTGCGACGAGACGGTCAGCATCATTGCTGACCAGAAGGAACTCTTCTTCGACACCGACCATCCGCGCCGCAGCTTCGGACGTCCGCTGCGGGTCGTCGGTCACGGATGAGATCTACCCACCCCCTGTCATTTTCAGACGGGCACCAGGTGGTGGGCTCGGTTGGGTCGTGGGGTTGGGTGGGGTCGATCCAGGGTGCGGCATTCCAGTGAACGGTTATCGTCACACCCACCCGACCAGAGGAGTACCAATGTTCGTCGTGCACGGAACCTTCCCCGTCCTTGCTTCGGCCGCCGACGATGTGCGGGCAGCCATCGTCGGCCTGCAAGCGGCAACTCGCGCCGAGAGCGGCAACCTGTCCTATGAGTGGTGTGAGAGCGTCGAGACGCCCAATACGTTCTTCTCGATCGAGACCTGGGAGTCCCGCCAAGCGGTGGACGACCACCTCGGTAGCGAGCACGTCAAGGCTGCCGTAGAGAGCCTTCCCGGTTGGCTCGCCGGTGCACCGTCCCTCATTGGCTACGAGACGCCGGAGGCGATCACGTTGCCCCTTTGAGGGCGCAGGCTACGAATCTCCGTCAATCGGTCGCAGTGTCGCGCTGCACCGAAAACTCCCCCACCCACCGCCGCGCACCTGAATCATGCGGATGCGCATGCGACTCGATCCCGACGACCCGCACCTCGTCCCCCGCGAACGCCTCGACCTCGGCCCGCGTCAGCGGCCATGGCGGCCCGCTGCTCGGATCACCATCACCTAACTCAGTCGCGATCACTAGCAGGGTCCCACCCACGCCGACGAATGAGCCGACACTGCGGGTAGCAGCCTCGCGGACCGAACGCGGCATCGACTGAACCGTCAGACTCTCGACGACCAGATCGAACGCGCCGCGCCACTCCGGCGGCGGATCGAGCAAGTCGGCCACCGCGAGCGACACCGCCGACCGAGGAAACCGTTCACGTGCTGACCGGATCGCCGTGGGGGACACGTCAAACGCCGTGGTCGCGTAGCCGAGTCCAGCGACAAATTCGGCGTCGTCCCCAAGCCCGACTCCCACCACCAGGGCCTGCCCGGCCGACGAGGGCCGCGACGCCGCCCACTCAACAAGCGTCGGGTTAGGCTCGCCGCGATCCCACGGCACGACCGCCTCGCCTCGCTCGGCGGCGATGTAGAGCCGCTCGAACCAGGCCGTCACGTCGTCTACGTCGGGCGAGGCGGCCTGCCTACGCAGGGGTTCATCCGGATCCGCGCTCACCCGGAACCCCGACTCGGACCAGCCACGGCGGCAACCACCGTCTCGTGGACCGGCGGGCCGTCGACCCCGCAGTAGATGCGGCGATCGGGCGCCGCGGCCTGGCACGCCGAGCCGGGAGTCCGGATCGTCACCGCGGCAATCAACCCACCGATCATGAGCAGCACTGCGCTGGTGATGATCGCGATGCGAAAGCCGTGAGCGAACGCCGACGGATGCTGGTAGTCATCGCCAGAAATACCCGCCACAACCGGCAGGACGGCCACGGAAAGCAGCGCGGCCGCGCGAGCCACGGCGTTGTTCACGCCGGACGCGACGCCGGCATATCTGGTCTCGGCCGCCGAGAGCACAGTCGCGGTAAGCGGCGCCACGATCAGCGACAGGCCGAGACCGAACACGATGGCGGCCGGTAGGACGTCGGCCAGGTACGACGCATGCGGACCGACCCGCAGCATGAGCAAGACTCCGCACCCCGCGACGAGTGGGCCGAGGGTCATCGGCAGCCGGGGACCGATACGAGCGGCCAGTTCGCCGGCGCGAGCTGACAACAGCAGCATGATCGCGGTTACGGGCAACAGGGCGGTACCCGCCAACAAGGGCGTGAACCCGGCGACGACCTGCAAATTCACGACGAGGAAGAAGAACACGCCGCCGAGGGCTGCATAGACCGCGAAGGTGACCACGTTCGCGGCTGTGAACTGATGATTGGCGAAAATCTTCGGCGGCAGCATGGGGTGCGGGCTGCGCCGCTCGGTCTGGACGAACCCCGCGATCCCAGCCACGCCGACCAGCGCGGAGACGACCACAGCTGGGGACCATCCACCGTTCGCGGCGATGAGCGCGTAGGTGACCCCTCCCAGCCCGAGTGCCCCCAATGCCGCGCCGACGAGATCAAGATGCGGAACGGCATCCGGGTCCAGTGTCTCGGGGACGTGCCGCCGAGCGATCAGCACGACGACGACGGCGAGCGGCACGTTGATCACGAAGATCCATCGCCAACCCGGGCCGTCGACGAGGTAACCGCCCAGGAACGGGCCGATGGCGCTCGCGACGCCGCCGAAACCTGACCACGCTCCGATCGCCTTGGCCCGATCCTCCGGCGCGAACGACGCGGAGATCATCGCCAGGCTCCCCGGCGTCAGCAGCGCTCCCCCGATCCCCTGCAGGGCGCGGGCCGCGATCAACACCCCGATGCTCGGCGCGAGAGCGCACAACGCCGAGGCCAGCGCGAACCACACCACCCCGAGCACAAACACCCGGCGTCGGCCGTACCGGTCGCCGAGCGAGCCGCCGAGCAGGATGAGCGAGGCCATCGTCAGCGTGTAACTGTTGATCGTCCATTGCAGTCCGGAGAACCCCGCGTGCAGGTCGCGACCGAGTGCCGGCAGGGCGATGTTGACAACCGTGGCGTCGATGCCGGCCAGCCCAGAACCGAGCACCGCCGCGACCAGCACCCACCGTCCCGAAGCCTCGCTCAGCCTCACCTGCACAGCAGGAGGAGCGGACTCAACAGCCATCGGACACCCTTCTGCACCGTGAGCCCTCAGGCTAATCGCGCCATCGCCAGACCGTTCGCGGGCACTGTGGTCAATGGCCGTTCGTCTTCCGCCAGCCGAGGATTGGGAACCTTTCAGACTGGGGTTTGTGCCGACGGCGACAGCGGGATCTTGAGATTGAGCGTCCCGGTGAGGTTCAAGAATGCGGCGTCCGGCGTCCGGACCAGGCGCAGTACGACGCTGTCGCAGCCGGGGCACCGGGCCACCAGGCCGGGCGCGTGCCGGTAGACGCGCAGGGTAGCCAGCGGGCCAGTGCGGTCGCAACCGGCGCATCGTTGGATCGCCACGGTGAGGTCAACGGCGAAGATCTCGCCCAGCGGACCGGCCAGCGCGTTGCCGTCCTCGTACAGCAGTGTCATGTCAGCCTCCACTTGGACCGAATCGTTCTGTCTTGACCCGGCGCGCGTCGTGGCCGAGTGCGACGAGGATGTCGGCGACGGTCTCGACGAAGCCCGTCGGCCCGCACACGAAGCAGTTGGGCTCGAACTCGGCGGGCCAGCCGCCTGAGTTGACGTCGGCGAGCCCGATGCGAGCCGCTGCCCGGGCGACGCCATCGGGTGCAGTGCGGGTGAACACGTAGGAGACATCAAGTCCACCGTCGCCAGGTTGGGGCACCCGGAGTTCATCGGCGTAGAAGGTGTCCTGCGGCGTGCGGACCGAATAGATGAGCCGGAACGGCACGCGGCTACCCGCCGACCGTCGCTCCCGGAGCATCGCCATCAACGGGACGATGCCGGACCCGCCCGCCACGAGCAGCACCGGATCGCGTTCGGTCGGACGCCAGACGAACCAGCCGCCGAGTGGGCCGCGCAGCTCTACCGAATCACCGATCGACAATCCCTCGGTGAGATAAGGCGATACCTCACCGTCGGGCACCCGCTGCACCGTCAACGCTACCCGGTCACCGTCGCCCGGCGCTGCCAGCGAATAGCTTCGCACCGCCTGGTAGCCGTCCTCGGCCGTGAGGCGGACATCAACATGTTGGCCGGCAAGATGCCCCGGCCAGTCCGGCACCTCGAACACGAGGGTGCGCGCGTTGGGCGTCTCGTCGCGGCGCTCGACGAGCCTGGCGCCGCGCCAGGTCAGCCGCCCGCCTAGTCGCCCTGATACCGCTGCTCGCGCCACGGGTCACCGTAATCGTGATAGCCGGCCGTCTCCCAGAAACCCGGCTCGTCCTGCAACAGCAGTTCGATACCGCGCACCCACTTCGCGGACTTCCAGAGGTAGAGGTGCGGCACCAGCAACCGGGCTGGGCCGCCGTGCTCGGACGGCAGGTCCTCCCCGTCGAACTGGTGCACGATCCAGGCCTGTCCGTCGAGGAGGTCCTCGAGGGGCACGTTGGTGGTGTAGCCGCCGTAACAGTGCGCCATGGCGAAGTCGGCCGCGGTGTCGACGTCGGCGAGCAAGGTGTCCATCGAAACGCCCTGCCAGGAAGTGGCAAGTTTCGACCATCTGGTCACGCAGTGCAGATCGACGGTCGGTGTCTCGGCCGGGAGGCCCAGGAACTCGTCCCACGACCAACGGTGCTTCACACCCGCCTCGGTCGTGATGACGAATTCCCACCGGTCCAGCGGGATACGTGGCGTTGGTCCGGCCGAGAGCACCGGGAAGTCCTCGGTCAGATACTGACCCGGCGGCAACGCGAGATCCGCGCTGCGGTGACCACGGAATCCAGGCGAGAACAGGGCCATGGCGCACAACCTCCCCTGGGTCGCTGGCCTTGGTATGAACCTAGCGTCAACCAGCCGGTCGTGCGATGGCATGGTGCGCCAGGACGAGGCTCGCGCGCGGTTGCGATCAGCGCACGCCGCGGGTACGGAACTGGATGCTGATTCGCGGACCGACGGGGCGTGCCGTCTTGGGTACCGCGTGTTCCCAGGTGCGCTGGCAACTGCCACCCATCACGATCAGGTCGCCGTGCCCGAGTTCGAAGCGCGACGACTGGCCACCGCCGCGCGGCCGAAGTGCGAGCGTGCGCGGCGCTCCAACAGAGATGATCGCCACCATGGTGTCTTCGGTACTGCCTCGGCCGATCCGATCGCCGTGCCAGGCGACGCTGTCGCGGCCGTCGCGGTACAGGCACAGTCCCGCGGTGACGAACGCTTCGCCAAGCTCGGCGGCGTAGTACCCGTCGAGCGCCGCCTTGGCTACCTCGAGTGCCGGGTGGGGCAGCGTCTCGCCCTCACCGAAGAAGCACAGCAGCCGCGGGACGTCGACCACGCGCTCATACATCTTGCGGCGCTCGGCCTGCCACGGCACCGTCCGCGCGAGCTGCTCGAACAGCGCGTCGGCACCGGCGACCCAGCCTGGCCGCACATCGAGCCAGGCGCCCTGGCCGAGCTGGGTGCGCCGCACCGAGGCATCGAGCGGCCAGGGTGAGATGTCATCGCCGAGGTCGAGCAGCGAGCCCTGAAAAGTGGCCGACATGGAAGCAATACTATCAAACAGGTGTTCGATGTCAGACTGACGATTCCGCAATGGGTCGAATCTCGACGCCGCTGAATGGCGTCGTTGCCTCGGGGATCTGGCCAGCGAGTTCGATCGCTTCGTCCATATCGGCCGCTTGCAACAGGTAGTAGCCGCCGATCACTTCTTTCGTCTCAAGAAAGGGTCCGTCCATCCTGCTCGGCCGGCCCGCTGCGTCCGGGCGCAGCGAGACTGCCCTTGCCGTCGGCTCCAGCTCGTCGCCACCGAGGACGGCGGATCCCGCGCCGGCGTTGAACGCTCGGTGTCCTGCTGCGTTTCCCTGCTGCCACTGCCCGGACGCCTGCCCCCACCGCTGCTCGTCGCCGTAAATGAGAACGAGGTATTTACCCATGTCTGTGTCCGTTCGCGCGAGGCCCGGTTGACCCATCCATTGATACGACGAACGGGCTTCGCGCCAAATCGACAGGACGTCAAGATCAAATAAGATCGCAACCAGGTTCTACGCGAGGGCAATGGAACTAGATCTGGCCCCTGGCTCGAACTCGGGTTGAGGAGGCTCAGTGACATCGATAGCGCGCTATGAACGCATCGCGGGTCCAGCCAGGGTGAAATTGGCGGCAATGCTCAAGCAGCAGTACGAATTGGGGCGCAGCATCCGCGATCTCGCCACCGAGTGCGACCGCTCGTACGCCTTCATTCATAAGATGCTGCTAGAGGCTGGCGTCGCCCTGCGCGGCCGCGGTGGGCTCCAGCGACGCAAGTCCTACTGAACCGGGCCCATCGAGCGCGCGTCAGACATCGACGATCAGGCGGACCACCACGGTGTCGCCGATCTTGAGTGCTTCGGCCTTCTGCACCGCTGCCTTCACCGGCACGAGGTAGCCCCCGTCCTTCGGGAACAGCGAGGTCTTCCACGAGGTTCGCCCGACCCGAGCACTCACCGGGATCATGCCCCACCCGTAGGTCACGGACGCGGAAACCGCCTCCAACTCGCCGCACTCGTCATCCGGCACGCTGATGAAGTGATGCGGCGCCGGTCCCTTCCAGAACCACATCTCGCCGCTGAACTCCAAGTCCATCCGGTCAGGATAGGGGCGAGCCAAATGGGTAGCTCCGGAAGCACCCGTCATCGACAGCCGGCCGCGCGGCACAGCAGCCGCGGGAGGCGACCGACCATGCCGTCCAAGTTTTCGAGCGGGTATTCACAATTTCGGACACTCGAGTCGGATTCTCGGGACGCATCCCAACCGGCGGTCGACCCTTAGCGGCTTCGGTCTGCCTCGTGGAACGTCGAGTCATGACTGCGGGCATTTGTCGGCGTGCAGGTACTGGCGGCACTCGTCCTCGGTCAGCGACCTGGTGACTGCATGCAGAGCTATATCGAGGAGGTCGTCGATGTCCAGCGCCCAGATCCGAACCTCGCCGCACAGGCTCGAGGAGGCGAGCTTCGTCCCGTCCGGGCTGAAGGCGACATGCGAGATGCCACAAGCGTTGCCTCGCAGGACCAGGTGCTGGGCACCGGTTCCGGCATCGTAGAGATGGACCGCGCCGTCATCACCGGCGGTGGCAATGACCCTCCCATCAGGACTAAACGCGAGATCGCGGACGCGCCCCGACTGGCCCTCGAGTGTCACAACCCGCCTCAGGTCGCGCACGTTCCAGATCTCTGCCGGTGCCACCCGCTCCGGGTAGGCCTGCACGTTCCAGATCTCGGCTCGTCCTTGGGGACCGATCGTCACGAGCCTGGGACCGGTGGGATCGAAGTCCAGAACCGCGTCGCTGCCGGTCGGGATCTCGCCGACGATACGCCCGACTTCCCAGTCCCAGATCCGCAGGCGATTCAGCAGTCTCCTGTGGGTCAAGGTGAAATTCGAGATCGCGAGCAGGTGGCCGTCGGAGCTGAAGCGTGCTCTTGATTGGTTCCCTTCGTCCCGGGTGAGCGCCATCAGTCCGCCCCTGCGGTAGTAGACCCTCGCTGGTCCGTCCGGGCTGGCTGCCACCACGTACGCGCCGTCCGGGCTGAACGCCACGTCCGTCAGGCATCGGTGGAGCCTGAATCGCAACAGCCCGGTGGGGACGTCCCATACCCCTCCCAGATCGCCCAGCTCGCCGACCGGGTTGCCCTCCGGGTCGTAGTCGCACTTCCCCAGCCCCAGACCGCCTGCGACGACTGCGTGGCGGTCCGGGCTGACGGCCAAGGTGGAGATGCGGAATCCTCCCGGCGCCATCGTGCGAACCACTCGCCGGGTCTGCAGGTCCCAGACTGTAGGCGTCGCGCCGTCCGTGCTGGGTGCGACCACCTGGCGGTCCGACAAGAACTGGGCAGGGCCTCGTGAGGGGAGGTTTGTCCACTCAGCGTCGCCGTTGGGACCGAGATCCCAGACCTTGATCGCGGTGCCTCCGGCCATCACCTTTGTCGCGTCGGGGGAAAAGGCCAGTCCGTCCACCCCACCGACCATCTCTCGACTCGACAGTGACCGCAGCAGCTCAAACCCGTCGGCGCGAATGGTCCATACCTTCGCGACGCCGTCCGTTGCGCCGGTGACCAGGTAGTCGGAAGGCTCCGTGGTGGGATGAGGGCTCCACGCCAGGCTGTAGGCGACCCCGGCGTGGCCGGGGAGGATGAAGAGAAGTCTTCCGCTGTGGGAGTCCCAGATGCGCGGCGTGCCGTCAGCACTCGTGGTTGCGATGAATCGGCCATCAGGGCTCCAGGCGACCGCTCGGGAGTCGACGGATACGACGTTGCTGACTCGTCCCCGCAGATCGAACGCTTGCCGGCGGCTCCGGAGATCGAATACTGTGCCATTCCGGTCGACACGTGCCACGGCGTACCGCTTCCCGTCAGGGCTGAAAGCGATGTCCCGCGAGCCGGTCAGGCGGCGACTCCAGACCACGCGCTTCGTCCTGAGATCCATGATCCGTACGGTCTCGTCGCCCCACACGGCCCCGACCAGGGAGCCGTCGCCAGTGAACGATGGGCCGAAGGCGATCTCGGATCCCCAGAACGACGCCAGACGATGGCCGCTCGACGTATCCCAGACCTTGAGGTACCCGTCCTCTCCAGTGGTGGCGAGCTTCGAACCGTCGCGGCTGAACGCCACGCCCGTGACCTTGCCGTCGTGTCCGTGGAACGCCAACACCCGCTTTCCGGTCGACGCGTCCCGAAGGTCGACGGTCCCCGATTCGTCGAAACTCTCCGCGACGAAGACGCCGGTCCGGCTCCACGCGACGTCGCCCCCATGCCCCGGCACCGTCAGGACGACCCTCGAAGCGGTGACCGCTCGGTGTAGCGCATCCTCGGCTTCAGGAAGAACTGAACCATCCGCGGACCGCGTCTTGCGAACGGCTTCGGTCGCCAGCAGGATGCTTCGTTCTGGATCGACGTCCAGATTGGCGACAGCGGCCGCGGCCAGCGCCCGTGCTGTTGCGATTCGCGCCTCGCGGCCGGCCCGTTCCCTCTGGTGCCTGGCCGCGACGGTGAGTAGGCCGGAAATGAGAGCCGCGACGGCGAACACGGCGACAAGGGCGCGGAGACGTCGTCGGGATCGACGCTCGATCCGCCGCTCGTGCACGCGTCGCTGGTCCTCCGCCGCCCGGTCCCGGGAGCGCTGATCGATGCTCGCCTTGAGGTAGACACGCTCGCCGTGGCCGATCGCCAAGTCGGTGCCGTGAACCCACCCAGTGACCTGTTCGAGCTGCGCCCCTCGCATGAGGAAGCTCGGATCGCGATCGGAGCCCCGCCATTCGATGGCTGCCCGCTCGAGTCGGCGCTCCTGGCGCAGATCCTCCCTCGTGTCCTCGATCCAGCTTCGCAGCCGTCCCCACGCGGTGAGGAGCGCTTCGTGCGCGATCTCGACGGTGGGCTCGCGAGTGGCGGGGTCACGATCGAAGGTGAGGAACCGGTGCCGTCCGAATACGTCAAGGACGCCGTCGATCGCGTCCGGATCCACTTCGAGGGCGTCCAGCTCACTCCGGAGCACCCGTCGTCGGGTGTCCTGGGTGCCCTCGCCGAGGGTGACCAGCCTGAGGAACACCTGTTTGATCGCCGGCCGGCCCTGCCGGTCCGTCACCGCGAGGATGCGCTCGGCCCGGGCCGAAAGGGCACCAGCAACGCCACCGACCTCCCGGGCCGTCTCGAGGCTCAGCCGGTCTTCGTCTCGCCGTTCGAAGATTTCGGTGAGCGCATATTGGAGGAGAGGGAGCGCTCCGGGCTGGTGGGCGAGCTCGGCGATCATCTCCGCGACCAGTCCGGGCTCTGGCGTGACGCCGACCCGTTCAGCCGGCCTGCGGATGGCCTGCTCCAACTCGTCCGGCGTGAGTGGAGGGACCGCCTCGGTCCTGGCTGCGAGGAGTTCACCGAAGCGCGGATACCTGAGCGGCCGGTCGTAGAAGTCGGCGCGCAGCGTGACGACGACCCGCACCCGGCTCTCCGGGTCGACGGCGGCGACGCGCAAGCACTCGAGGAACTGCTCGCGCTCCGGCTCGTTCGCGCACAGCGTGAACACCTCCTCGAACTGATCGACGACGAGCACGAGCTCCGCCTGATCCGGCGCGACGAGGTCGGTCGCCTGTATGAGACCGCGAGACCCGGCATCGAGCGTGTCGCGCACGCGCGCGGCCGAGCGCACCGCAACCCGAAGCAGCGCGGCCTCGAGCTCCTCGATCGGATGCGGGCCGGGGCACATCTCGGTGACGAAGTAGCGCTCTGGCTCGCCGAGCGCCCCACGGCGGATCGCGGGGACGAGACCGGCTCGCACCACCGATGACTTGCCGCTTCCGCTCGCTCCGATGACGGCGAGGAACCTGGATCCGGCGCCCACCTCGTGCAGTCGGCCGATCAGGCGCGCAATGAGCTCCCCTCTGCCGAAGAAGTCGCGCGCGTCGCCTTCGGTGAATGCGCGCAGGCCCTTGTACGGGTTTCGGACATCCGGCCGTATCGGCTCGATGGCCGACGTCGGCTCCAGGACTTCACGCGCGGCATGAGCAAATGCGTCCGCTTCGGGCACCCGGGCCGCGCCCGTCGCCAGTTCGGCCAGCACCCGCAGGTTGCCGGGCATGCCATCACCGAGCAACCGCGAAGCAAGGCGGGCGAGGTTCCGCACGTCTGACGAAGCGTCCGCCGGCCCAGCGACCGACCCAACGCCCAACCGGAAGTCCCCGATGTAGGCATTGTCTTCACCGTCGAACAGGATGTTGGACGGTCGTAGGTTCCCGTGCACCACACCCTGGCCGTGCGCGAACGCCAGCGCGGACGCGACCTGCGCGACGATCTGGACGGCTCGGTCGCGGGCAACCGGCTCGTCGCAGTCGTGGAGGGTTTGCAGGGTTCCGCCACGGAGATACCTGGAAACGAGGTAGGCGCGACCAGGCTCGCGCCAATAGTCGTAGATCGGGACGATGTGCGGATGCTCGAGCGAGGCGACTGCCTGGGCACCCTGTTCAAAGTGTCGGACGAACTCCGGGTCCGTGGCGATGGTTTCGGGGAAGATCTTGACCGCGACGTCTCGCTCGACCCGGGGCTGGATCGCACGAAACACGACCCCCTTCGGTCCTTCGAAGATCTTCTCCAGGAGTCGATAGCCCCGAAGCGGCTCGCCCCGCAGATGAAGGCCTTCGTCCTGGCGCAGAATTCGCTGCTGCAGCCTCACCAATTCCGACGACGGGTCGATCCCGAGTTCGGCGGCGACGACCTCCCTGGCACGTTGGAACGCCGCCAACGCATCGGCCTGACGGTCGTCCCGATAGCAGGCCAGCATCAGCAATCCCCACAGGCTCTCGCGCAGTGGGTGGTGCACGAGGAGAGCTTCGAGCTCTCCGATCGCACGAGCAGGCGCACCGATCGCCAGAAGCGCCTCGGCCCGTTGCTCCTGGGCATCGAGACGAAGGTCGTCGAGTCTGGTGGCTTCGGCGAGCAGTGATCGCTGGTCGGCCAAACCGGCCAGCGCCGGCCCCCGCCACAGAGCCAGCGCGTCGTCCAGGATGCCCATGGCGATGGTGGGATCGACCGGGCGAGCCTTGTTCGCCTCCCTCAACAGCGCCGCGAATCGGGCGGCGTCCAGGTCCGCTGCGTCGAGCCTCAGGAGATAGCCCGGTGGACGCCAGTCGATGCGGTTCGGGCCAAGGGCCCTCCGCAGCCGCGAGACGTAGGTCTGAATGATGTTCCGGGCACGGTCGGGCGGTTGATCGCCCCAGAGCTCATCGACGAGAGCCCCGGCTGGGACGAGCTCGTTCGCGCGGATGACCAGGTGGGCCAGGACAGCCTGCTGCTTCGGGCCGCCCACTGGGACCGGCCCGGCCGCCCCGTCGACCTCGAGCGGCCCGAGGATGCAGAACTGCATCCGCACCGGCTCATAGAGATTCGGCCGTTGCGAGCTTGGTGGAGACATCGCCGCCCCGCGCATGTCGCTGAGTATCGAGTCTTGCGCCTCAAAGCGATAGGTGCGGCCGCCGCCCCGTGTCTCCACGTTTACAGCCTCGATCCAGGCGCTTGAGAACCGCTGGAAGGAGCGTTCCAGCAATCCTGCAGCGCAAAGGCTCACGGTCAGGTCCGAGTGACCAGGGGCGCCATGCCGACGCCGCGATACGGCGCCCACAGGCGTCCGGGTTTCAGAGGAAGTGTCATGAACAGTCCACAGATCGAGCTAATCGATGAATATGCCGTGCCAGCCGGCCTGACGGACGCAGCCACGACGCACGACGAAGACCTCGAGCCCTATGGCCGTCATCGGCGCCAGACCGAACCACGGTTCGGCCACGCGCGCGGATGGGTCGAGACGTTCGCGGTGTCCGCTGCGGTGCTGACCGGAGTTCTACTCGGCATGACGCACGGATCGCCCGGCGCAGCGAATCGCGATGCACCCGCCGCACCAGCCGACGGGGTGACCACGGTGACGCTCGAGGCGAGCCGGGGGACGTTGGCTTGCATCATCGGGCGCAGCAGGCCTGTGACAGGCCAACGCGACGGCACTGACCTGGGCAACCTTCACGAGCGCACAGTTCGCCCCGGCACGCCCCGTTGCCCCACCGAGGCGCAGCGTGCAGCACAGTCGGCCTACGTCGCCCAACTGTTGGCCCGACACGTGCTGATCGCGGGTCTTGGCGAACCAGGTCCGCCGCAGGGCCGGGTGGTGGCCGGAGTGCAGCCTGTACAGGCTCTTCGGCGATCTCAGCCAGCGGCGGGTTCTGGCGCCGGTCCGCGACATATCGCTCCTTGTTCCAGACCTCACCGGTGAGACCGTCCAGGTACCGGAATTCGGTGCCGAGTATGTGCTTCAACGACTCCTACGAACCCCATCGGCCGGCTAGTCTCCCCGACTCGAGGCGTAGTTACCCTCAAGAAGACGGCCCTATGCGACTCGGGCAGCTGCGCGAGTCTCCACAGTCAATTCCTGCAGTTGCGCATGATGGGCGGAATCCACGCACAAGGGACGATGACCGTAGGTCCCAATCCTGCCCAGAGCCCTCGCGGGCCACCTACGGTGGACGGCATGCCCGCCGTGCCCGGCCACCGGCCGTCCCTACTGCTCGAACTGGACCTCACCGAACTACCCGCCAGCCCGGACTCCGACGACCCGCTCGCGCGACTGCGGGCCCGCGGGCGCCATCAGTTGCGGCCCGCCCTGCGCGCGCTGCACGAGGCCGCAGCCGACCGGCATGTCGTCGGGCTGATCGCCAAGGTCGGCGGCACGTTGCCGTGGGCCACGATGCAGGAACTGCGCCTCGGGGTGCGCGCCTTCGCCGCAAGCGGCAAGCCGGCCGTGGCATGGGCCGAGAGTTTCGGCGAGGGGTCCGGCGACACAGCGGCGTATGTCCTCGCGAGCGCGTTCGGTGAGATCTGGCTGCAGCCGGGCGGCGGGCTCGGCCTGCTCGGGGTCGGCGTGGAGACGACGTTCCTGCGGGGCGCGCTGGACAAGCTCGGCGTCGAACCGCAGTTGGAGCAGCGCAAGGAGTACAAGAACGCCGCCGACCGCATCATGCGCACGGAGTTCACTGAGGCGCACCGCACCGCGCTCGACCGGGTGGCCGAGTCGATCTACGCCGATGCGGTGACGGCCATCTCGGCCGGCCGCGGGATGGCCGAGTCATTGGTGCGCGAACTCGCCGACACCGGACCGCGCACGGCGCCCGAAGCCCTCGACGTCGGACTCGTCGACGCACTCGGCTACCGCGACCAGGTGTATGCGGCAGTGCGCAAGAAGGTCGGCCCCGCCGAACTGTTGTTCGCCGACCGCTGGCACCCGCGCCGCCGACCGGGCCTGGCGTCGCGACGCAAGGAGCACGTAGCGCTGGTCGAGGTACGCGGCGCGATCGCGTCCGGGCACAGCCGCCGCGGTCCGATGGGGCGCCAGGTCGGCAGCGACTCGGTGACTGCGGCCCTGCGCGCGGCGACGAGCAACGAGCACGCACGCGCCGTCGTGCTGCACGTCGACTCCCCCGGCGGCTCCGCCGTCGCATCCGACACGATCTGGCGTGAGGTGGTCCGGGTACGCGAAGCGGGCAAGCCGGTGATCGTCTCGATGGGCGAAGCGGCGGCGTCCGGCGGGTATTACATTGCCTGCCCCGCTGACGTCATAGTCGCGTTGCCGGCCACACTGACCGGATCCATCGGCGTGTTCGGCGGCAAGGTGGTCGTGCGCGAGTTGCTCGAGCGGGTCGGCCTGACCACCGGTGCCGTCGAGCACGGCGCCCGGTCGGGGATGTTTTCGGTTCGACGGCAGTTCACCGACGACGAGCGCGAGCGATTGGCCGCGACGATCGACGCGATCTACGACGACTTCGTGGCCAAGGTCGCCGACGGCCG
>JBDTXT010000017.1:0-14596 GCA_040006035.1 Pseudonocardiales bacterium
GCACGATCGAGCCGCTCATCTTGCTCTTGCCCCGCTCCCGCTCGGCGAAGGTGATCGGCACCTCGCTGACCCGGTAGCCGCTGCGCAGTGCGCGCCAGGCCAGGTCGATCTGGAAGCAGTAGCCCTCGGACGCTACCGCCGGGTAGTCGATCGTCTCGAGCACTTCACTGCGGTAGGCGCGATAGCCGCCGGTGGCATCGCGCAGGTCGAGGCCGAGCGCCATCCGGGTGTAGAGATTGGCGCCGCGGGAAAGCACCTCGCGGTGACGCGGCCAGTTGACGACGGTGCCGCCGGGAACCCAACGCGAACCGAGCACCAGGTCGCAGCGCTCGAGGGCCTCGAGCAGGCTCGGTAGCTGCTCGGGCGCGTGGGATCCGTCGGCGTCCATCTCGACGAGAACCCCGTAGCCGGCCTCCAGGCCCCAGTCGAAGCCGGCGATATAGGCCGCACCCAGGCCGGCCTTGGCGTCGCGGTGCAGCACGTGCAAGCGGTTGTCCTGCTCGGCCATCGAGTCGGCAAGCTTGCCCGTGCCGTCGGGGCTGCCGTCGTCGACGACGAGCACGTCGGCGGCGGGCACCGCTGCGTGCAGCCGCGCGACGATGAGCTCGATGTTCTCGATCTCGTTGTACGTCGGGATGATCACGAGTACGCGCGATGCGCTCTCGGCTGGCCTCACGTGCGCACCATCTCTTCGGGGTCGGGCGCCGCGTCCGGGTCGACGCTGCGGCGCGCAGGCTTGATCGACCAGGCGAGTGCGACGAAGCCGAGCCCGGCCAGGAAATACTCGGGGATGGCACCGACGCGCGTCGCGGGGGTCTTCACCGTACGCAGCGGCACGCTGGCGACCAGGATGGCCGGGGTGTAGAGCTTGCCGGAGCGTTGCCGGATGTGACCATCCGGCCCGATGACCGCCGACAGGCCCGTGGTGGCGACCTGCAACACCGTCCGGCCGGTCTCGACGGCGCGCAACTGGCTCATCGCAAGCTGTTGGTAGGTCTCGGCGGTATGGCCGAAGGTCGCGTTGTTGGTCTGGACCACGACGAGCCGGGCGCCGGCGGCGACTGACGAGCGGACCAGGCCGTCGTAGGCGATCTCGAAGCAGATGACATCGCCGATCGGGAACGGCCCACCCTGCACCAGGCCATCACCATGTCCGGGCACCATGTCCTGACTTACCAACTTGGCGTCAGAGCTCACCAACTCGGCCAGGCTGCGTAGTGGGATGTACTCGGCGAAGGGCACCGGATGGCGCTTGATGTAGGTGGCTCCCGGCCCGGTGGTCGGTGACCAGAGAATGCCGGCGTTGCGCCGATGTGTCGGGCCCGGGCCCTGCAGGATCGCGCCCACCAGGACCGGCACCCCGATGGCCTGCACCGCGGCGTCGATGGCTTGGTAGGCGGTGGCGTCATCGAACGGGTCGACGTCGGATGCATCCTCCGGCCAGACCACCAAGCTCGGACGGGGCACGGCGCCGGACTTGATCTGCGCCGCCAACTTCGCGGTCTGCTCGATGTGGTTGTCCAGCACCTGCCGGGCCCGGTCCTCGAAGGCCAGGCCACGTTCGGGAACACTTCCCTGGATCAGCGCGACGGTCGCGGTGGCGCCGTCGCGATCTGGCGCAGGCGCGAGCGGCCAGGCCAGGGCTGCCCCGATCACGGGTCCGGAGACGACCAGCGCCGCGGCGGCCCCAACGAGCTTCCAACGCGCGGCCAGGACGTGCGGGACGGCGGCGCCCAGGAAAGCCCCGGCCACCGCTACGACGAAGGTGACCAGCGGGGCGCCGCCCAGCGCGGCGAACCAGCGCAGCGGCGACTGGGCCTGACTGAACGCGAGCCGGCCCCACGGGAACCCGCCGAACGGCAGTCGGTCGCGCACGGCCTCCTCGAGCACCCAGGCTGTTGCGATCCAGGCCGGCGCTGCGGGCAGGCGCTGCACACGAGACAGAACCGCGCCGAGCGCGGCCAGGAAGCTGGCTTGGGAGAGGGCCAAGATCACCCAGGGGGCTGCTCCGACGTAGATCCCCGTCCAGTGCAGCAGTGGCCCGAAGAAGGCCAGGCCGTAAAGCAGCCCGAGCCACGCACCGGTGCGGCTGCGACGGCCGTGCACCGCCACCGAGAGCCCCGCCACACTGACGAAGGCGAGCGGCCAGAAACCGAAACGCGGGAAGGCGAACACGCCGACGAGGCCGGCGCAGACGGCCAGCAAGGCCGCCCAACGGGTTCGCAACGGCGTCAGCATCCGCCCAGTATCCCGGAGCGGGCACGCCGACGGTCGCGACTCTCAGCCACGATGCGGGCCGGCCTGGAAGATCGTCACGCCCCGCACCACCGTCTGTACGCAGGTGGGCAGGTCGCGACCAGGCGAGACGTCGGGCAGGGCCCCAAGCGGCCCGGCTGCGTCCCACACCGCGAACGTGGCTGGGCTGCCTGGGGTAAGTGTCCCTGCGTCGCGGCGCCCGCCCGCATGCCAGCCGCCGCTGGTGTGCGCCTCGAACGCGGCCTTGACGCTGATCGCGGCGGCAGGGTGGGATGCGTAGGCCGCGGCCCGAACCGCCGCCCACGGCGCCAGTGGCGTGACCGGAGAATCGGAGCCGAAGGCCAGTGCCACACCGGCCGCGGCCAGCTCGGCGAACCGGTTCAACGTGACGGCTCGGTCGATTCCGAGCCGCTCCGCGTACATCTCTGCGGGTCCGCCCCACGTCGCGTCGAAGGCCGGCTGTAGCGAGGCTATGAGTCCGGACGCGGCCAGCCGGACCGGGTCCTGCACCATCTCGGCGTGCTCGATCCGGTGACCGGCGCCGCCAGGTCGCCCCAGCCGTGCGGTGACCAGATCCACTGCGTCGAGCACCTGGTCGACGGCGGCGTCACCTATCGCATGGAAACCGGCCTGCAGACCTGCGGCGGCGCATCGGGCGATGTGCTCGGCCAGGTCGGCCGTGTCGAAGCGAAGCTCCCCACGCGTCTCGGGACGGTCGGCGTACGGCTGGCCCAGCGCGGCGGTGTGCGAGCCGAGCGATCCGTCGCAGAACAGGTCGCCGCCCGCACCGGTGGCGCCCAGCTCGCGGGCCGTCTGGATGCCGAACAGCTCACCCCAGTAGCCCACGACCTCCGGCAGCGGTTCCTCGCCGCTCAGCGCGAGCAAGGCGGCCAGGTCTTCGGCGCTCGAGATCGACGGCCCGGCCATCTCGTGCACGCAGCCGATGCCCAGGGACGCGGCTCGGTGCAGCGCGGCCCGCTGGGCGTCGCGGATCTGGGCGGGACGCAGGGCGCAGTGCGCGGCCGTCCGGGCCGCGTCGTGGGCGTCCCGGGTGAGCCAGCCGTCACTGCGGTAGCCGTTCAGTCCTTCCAATCCGGGTACCGCGGCGCCCAGCACCGACGAGACGACGGCCGAATGCACGTCGACGCGGGCCAGGTACACCGAGCCCCCGTAGGCCGCCCGGTCGAGTTCCGCGGCGGTGGGTGGGCGATTCTCCGGCCAGTGCGTCTCGTCCCAGCCGCCCCCGAGGATCGGACGCCCGCCGCTCGAGCGCGCTATTCGCTCCACGGCGTCCAGGGCGGCGCGCAGCGTGGCGCACGAGCTCAGATCCAGCCCAGTCAGGGCCAACCCGGTCGACGTGGCGTGGACATGTGCGTCGACGAAGGCGGGGGTGACCAGCCGCCCGGCCAGCTCGACGACGGCGCCGCCCGCGCCCTGCCCCGGGCTATTGTCCCGGCCGATCCACGTCACCGTCGCGTCGTCGACGACCATGGCGCTCGCCGGCGGGCCGCCCGGGGTGTGGATGCGGCCATTGCGATAGAGCGTGGGCACGCGCAGCAGTCTGCCAGGGTCGCCGCAGAGCATTCGTGCGCCGCCCACTCGTTCTTGACCAGCGCTGAGCGGTAGCGTTTACAGGCCACCAACAGTTGGGACCCAGATGGTCGCCAGTATCGAGGACGTTGCCCGTCTCGCGGGCGTCTCGATAGCGACCGTGTCCCGTGCTCTGCGCGGCCTGCCCGACGTGGCCACGGCCACTCGCGACCGGGTATTCGCCGCCGCGGACGAACTCGACTACATCGCCTCCCCCTTCGCGGCCCGCCTGGCCAGCGGGCGCGCCGCGACAGTGGGCGTGGTGGTTCCCTTTGTCAACCGGTGGTTCTTCGCCGAGGTCATCGACACCGTCGAGACGGCGCTGCGCAAGGCTGGCTTCGACCTGCTGCTGTACAACCTGGGCGACGAGGCGGGCCGCGACCGGTTCTTCGATGTGATGCCGATGCGTAAGCGCGTCGACGCCGTCTTGGTGGCCAGCCTCGTGCTCAGCGACGAGGAGTTCGACGCACTGGCCTCCCTGGGCTCACCGGTGGCGCTACTGGGTCTCGAGCGCCCGGGCTTCCTGTCGGTGCGTATCGACGACATCCAGGGTGCCTATCAGGCCGTCGAGCACCTGCTCGCGCTCGGCCACCAACGCATCGGCCTGATCGGCGGCGACACCGATGACCCGATGCGCTTCACCCCGCCGCTGCACCGGCGCGACGGCTACCGCGACGCGCTGCGCGACGCCGGTCGCGCGGCCGACCCCGCCGCCGAGGTGCTCGGCTACTTCACCACCGACGGTGGCAGCGCCGCGGCCGAGGCGCTGCTCGCGCTGCCCGATCGCCCGACCGCGCTGTTCGCCGAGAGTGACGAGATGGCCTATGGGGCGCTGCGGACGATCAGACGCCACAACCTGCGGGTGCCCGAGGACATCGCGGTCATCGGCTTCGACGATCAGGCCATCGCCGAGTTGATGGATCTGTCGACGATCCGCCAGCCGGTCGCGGAGCAGGCGGTCGACATCACCGCCCGCCTGCTGGCCGCGATCGACGGCGACATCGAGCGCACCAACGTCGTGCTGCCCACCGAACTCGTGGTCCGGGGCAGCACCGACGTGACGCACTCGGTCTACTGACGGCGCGCCTGTCTGTGAGCGAGTTGATGCTGGTTGACGCGGCCAACCTGTATTTCCGGGCGTTCTACGGCCTGCCCGAATCGATCACGGCGCCCGGCGGCGGTCCGGTGAATGCCATCCGCGGCTACCTGGACATGACCGCGGCTCTCCTCCGCCGCCGGCGTCCCAGCCGCTACGTAGCCTGCCTGGACCTCGATTGGCGCCCGGCCTTCCGGGTGGCCCTGGTGCCGTCCTACAAGGCGCATCGGGTGGCCAAGGATGGCGGCGAGGCCGTCCCGGCCACCCTGGCGCCGCAGGTTCCGCTGCTGCTCGCGGTCCTGCGGGCGCTGGGGTTGGCCACCGCCGGTGCGGTCGGCTTCGAAGCGGACGACGTGATCGCGACCCTGGCGGTGCGCGACTCAGGGCCGGTGTCGATCGTCAGCGGCGACCGCGACCTGCTCGCCCTGGCCACCGACCGGGTCACCGTCCTCTACACAGCCAAAGGCGTCGCCAAACTCGAGGAGATGGGCCCGCCGGAGGTGCAGGCGCGCTACGGCGTGCCGGCCGAGTTCTACCCCGACTACGCAGTCTTGCGCGGGGACCCGAGTGACGGACTGCCCGGCGTCCCCGGCGTGGGCGAGAAGTCCGCGGCGGCTCTGGTGAGCCGCTTCGGCGCGATCGAATCGATCGTGGCAGCGGCCGAGACCGGCGACGCAGGATTCCCTGTCGGGGCGAGGAACAAAGTACTGGGCGCGCGCAGCTATCTCATGGTTGCTCCGGCCGCCGTGCGCGGTCGCACTGACGTGCCCCTGCCGGCCATTGAAGACGCATTGCCTGCCCAGGCCGCCGACCCAGCCGGGCTGGCCGAACTGGCGGGCCTGCTCGGCATCGAAAACTCGGTGGGCAGGGTCCAGGCCGCCAGCGCCGCGGCGCTGGCGGACCAGCGCGACAACTAGCCGTTCTTCGCGACCTGGTAGCCGCCGTCCTTATTGGTGACCTTGACGGTGAAGGTGGCTCCCTGGTCGGCAGTGCAGGTGAACGTGTCGCCGGACTTGATCTTGAAGTCTTTGCCCTCGTTGCATTTCACGCCCGCGGCGCTGAAGTTGCTGGCGATGTACTTCTCGACCGCCGAGTGGCTGAGCTTCTTCGGGAACAGGGACGCGGGGACCTTCGCCACGAAGGCGATCACGCCGAGCACGACGATCACTACGAGCAGGCCGAGGAGGGTGTAGAGCAGGCCCTTGCCCTTCTTTGCCGGCGGGCCGCCGTAGGGCTGCTGACCGTATGCGGGGCTGCCGTAACCCGGCTGCTGGCTGTAGGCAGGCTGCGACTGCTGCCCGTACGCCGGGGCGCCGTAGGACGGTGGCGTGGACTGGCCGTAGGGCTGCTGGCCGTAGGACGGTGGCGTGGACTGGCCGTACGCAGCGGTCTGGGACGAGGTATCGCTCTGCCCGTAGGACGGCGATTGGCCGTATGGCGCGGCCGGCTGACCGTACGCGCCTGGCTGCCCGTAGGCCGGGCTCTGCCCGTAGGCCGAGCTCTGCGCGGGGGCGTCGGACTGGCCGTAGGAGGGCTGTCCGTAGGACGGACCCTGGGCCGAGGCGTCTGGCTGTTGCCCGTAGGACGACGGCTGGCCGTACGCGCTCGGTGTCGGGGAAGCGGGGGGCTCGGGCTGGCCGTAGGCGGGCTGACCGTAGGCCGGCTGCTGCTGGCCGTAGGCCTCGGGCTGGCCGTAGCCGGGCTGCTGCTGGCCGTAGGCCTCGGGCTGGCCGTAGCCGGACTGCTGCTGGCCGTAGGGCGGCTGCTGCGCAGCGTAGCCAGGGGCACCGTAGGACGGCGTCTGCGACTGACCGTAGGCGGGCGCGCCATATGGGGACGACGCGGTGCCGTAGCCCCCTGGCTGGCCACTGGACGGGTCGCTCGCGACGTTCGGGAACACGGTGGTGCGCTGCGAATCGTCGCTGGGCGAGTCGGGCTCGGCCGGCGACGGTGTTTCGGCCGCCTCGCGATGAATGTATTGAGTGGTGGTGCTGTCCGTCGGGCGCTCGTCGGCCTCGGCCTCGTCGGCGGGTGCATCATCCGCGGGCGCCTCGTCGGCGGGCGGGTCGGCCGCAGGGCTGTAGGGCGACTGCGGTGGTGCGTACTGCTGCGGCGGCTGCTCGCCCTGGGGACCCTGCTGGTAACCCGGGGGCGGCCCGTACTGCGGGGCCTGCTCTGGCGGCGGCGGCCAGGCTGGTGGCTGCTGCGGGTTGTACGGCGGCCACTGCTGGCCCTGGTTGCCCTGGTTGCCCTGGTCGCTCATCGAGCACCTCATCATCTTGTCGCGGTCGTCGCTCGGCCACACGCTACTGCGAAATGCGGTGCGGACGCAGCGCGGGGACCCGTCAGCCGGACTTCGTGTCCCGGATTTCCGGATGCGTCCCGGCTATGGCTGCATGCTCTGGGCCACCACGCCGCGCCGGATCGCCGCCGCCGCGGCCCGCGCCGGCGCCGCGACGGTGGGCGCCGCGCCGCCGGCCGCGGGAGCCGCCGCGAGCTGCTCGAGAAGGTCAAGCACCTGCTTGCACCACCGGATGAAGTCACCGGCGGACAGCTCGGCGCCCGTCTCGGCGGCCGCGGTCAGCACCCGGTCCAGACGTTCGCCGCGGGCCCAGCGATAGATCGCCCAGACGAAGCCCAGCTCGGGCTCGCGGCTCTGCGGCAGCCCCAGTTCGGCCTCGTCATCGGCCAGCTCAGCCCAGATCCGCACCGTCGTGCCCAGCGCGTCACGCACGTTTGCAGTGGGCATGCGATCGGCCGGGCGTTCGTCGCGGCGCGCTTCGTAGACGACAGTGGAGGCGACGGCGGCGAGCTCGGCCGGGTCCAGGCCGGCCCACGCTCCAGCGCGCAGGCACTCGGCCACGACCAGGTCCGCCTCGGACCAGATGCGGGCCAACTGCCGCCCAGGTCCGGTTGTCTCGTCGACGGCACCGTCGGCAGCCGCGAGATATCCCCGGTCGTCGAGCAGCCGGCAGATCAGGTCGAAGGTGCGCCCCAGGGAGGTGGTGCGTCCCTCGATGCGGCGGCGCAGGCCGTCGATCTCGCGCAGCAGGCGGCTGTACCGCTCGGCCCACCGAGCGTGCTGCTCGCGGTCAGGGCACTGATGACAGGCGTGCGACCGTAGCTGCTCGCGCAGGCGGAGCACCTCGGCGTCGTCACCCGCGTCCTTCGGCCCACCTCGCCGCCCGCGCGGTGCGTCGGGCAGGTTCAGGGCGCGCAGGCTCGAGGCCAGGTCGCGACGTTCCTGCGGTGAGCGGGGGTTGACGTTCTTGGCTACCCGCACCCGACCCAGGACTTCGACCGCCATCGGAAAATCGATCATCGAGAGCCGGCCGGCCCAGCTTGCCTCGGTCAGCACCATCGGATGCGGGTCATCACGCGGGTGCACCCCTGGATCGAGAATGACCGCCAGCCCGGCCCGTCGCCCGCTCGGCACCCGGATGACATCGCCCGGTCGCAGCACTTCCAGTGACGCGGCAACCGTTCCCCGCCGCGCCTTGGCACCCTGACGCGCCAGCGTCGCCTCGCGATCGGTGAGCGTGCGTCGCAGCCCGCCGTACTCGACGAAGTCGCCCGCGTCGCACTGCAACTGCTTCTCGTACTCGGCCAGCGTCACCTCGTGGCGCTTGATCTGCCTGGCCAGCCCCGCGACCCCGCGGTCGGCCTGGAATTGGGCGAAGGATGACTCGAGCAGGTCGCGAGCCGCTGCCCGGCCCATCTGCGCCACCAGATTGACCGCCATGTTGTACGAGGGTCGAAACGACGAACGCAGCGGGTAGGTGCGGGTCGAGGCGAGCCCGGCCACCCGCATCGGGTCGACGTCGGGCCCCCAGAGCACGACGGCGTGCCCCTCCACGTCGATGCCACGGCGCCCGGCCCTCCCGGTGAGCTGGGTGTATTCACCTGGCGTGATGTCAGCGTGGGTCTCACCGTTGAACTTGGTCAGTCGTTCCAGCAGCACTGTGCGGGCCGGCATGTTGATGCCCAGCGCCAGCGTCTCGGTAGCGAAGACCGCGGGCACCAGCCCGCGGACGAACAACTCCTCGACGGTCTCCTTGAACGCCGGGATCATGCCGGCGTGGTGCGCCGCGACGCCGCGACGCAACCCGTCGCGCCATTCCCAGTAGCCGAGCACCTCGAGGTCCTCGGCCGGGATCGCCGCGGTGCGCTCGTCCATGAGGGCGTCGATCTCGGCCCGCTCGTCCTCGGTGGTCAGCCACATCCCCGCAAATACGCATTGGCGCACTGCGGCATCGCACCCGGCTCGGCTGAAGATGAAGGTGATGGCGGGCAGCAGCCCCTCGCTGTCGAGCCGGGCGATGACATCTGGCCGGTGCGGCGGGCGCCAACCGCGTAGCGGGCGCGCACCTCGGCCTCGGCCGGCCGCGCCAGGGTCGAGCAAGCGCAACCGCCCGTCGATGTGCCGCTTGAGGTCCGGATCGACCATGGTGCTGTCGGGTGCCCCCTGCCCGATCTCGGCGGAACCGAACAGATCGAACAGGCGGGTGCCCACGAGCACATGCTGGGAGAGCGGAACCGGGCGCTGCTCGTGCACGATCACCCTGGTCTCGCCGCGTACCGAGATCAGCCAGTCACCGAACTCCTCGGCGTTGGACACCGTCGCCGACAGCGACACCAGCCGCACGGCGGCGGGCAGGTGAATGATCACCTCCTCCCACACCGCCCCGCGGAAGCGATCACCCAGGTAGTGCACCTCGTCCATCACGACGTAACCCAGGTCGGTCAGCGCGGTGCTGCCGACGTAGAGCATGTTCCGCAGTACCTCGGTGGTCATGATGATGATCGGGGCGTCGGGGTTGATGGAGTTGTCGCCAGTCAGCAGGCCGACCCGCTCGGCACCGTAGCGCGCCGTCAGATCGTTGTACTTCTGGTTCGACAGCGCCTTGATGGGGGTCGTGTAGAAGCACTTCTGCCCTGATGCGAGCGCGAGGTGCACGGCGAACTCGCCCACGACGGTCTTGCCGGAGCCGGTCGGCGCGCACAGCAGCACGGCGTAGCCGTCCTCGAGCGCTTCGCAGGCATCGACCTGGAACGGGTCGAGGTCGAAGAGGTAGCCCGCACTGAACTCCTGCAGCGCGGGGCGACTCCCCCGCCGCCGGGCGATGGCGTACTTCTCGCTCGGCGAGCTCATGCCCCCAGCGTAGGCGCGGTGAAGGCCCGACCGGTCGTGCCCGGCGGGACCAGGACGGGCAGCGCGCCGGCGACACACGTGGTTCGCAGCGGCAGCGGGCCGATGCGCTCCCCGTCGGCGTAGGCCAGCGTCGATGGCGCATCCAGGCGCACCGAACGCGCGGTGTAGGTGGTGACCGCCGGGTGCCCGATGTGCCCCGCGCGCGGCATCGTCGGCGCGAGCCGCGCCAGCGTCATTCGCGAGACGGGCCCCACGACAGTCACCGCGAACTCCCCATCGTCCATCCGGCCGTCGGGGGTGATCCGCTTGCCGCCGCCGTACTGCGGCGCGTTGCCGACGGCGACCAGGGTGGCCGGCAACTCGAGGGCGACCTCGTCCAGTTCTATCCGGAACGGCCGGGGGGCCAGGTGCACCAGTTCGACCGCGATCGCGACGTCGTAGCGCCGCGGCCCGCGTAGCCATCGCATCCGCTCGGCCCGCTGGTTGACCGCCGAGTCGAATCCGGCGCACAGCACCGTCGACCACCATTGCCCCGTCTCGGCCCGCCCCAGGTCGATGTGCCGCACCGAGCCGGCCGCCAGCGCGACCAGCACCGCATCGGCGGCCAACAGCGGGTCGCCGGGCAGCCCCAGGACGTCGATCATGTCGTTGCCAGAGCCCGCCGGGATGATCCCGAGCGGCGTCGTCCCGAGCGCCAACGACTGCAGCGCGAGGTGCACCATTCCGTCGCCACCCAGCACGACGACCGCGTCACACGAGCCGGCGGCCGCGGCGAGCAGCTCGCTGGACTCCGCGGCCGAGGACCCGGACTGCACCTGCACCGATGCCCCGGCGCTGAGCCGATCGGCTACGGCGGCCGCCAATCGTTCGGCGCGCCCGGACCCGGAGGCTGGGTTGACGATCAGGACGATGTGGTGCGCGCTCAGGTCGTATCCGTCCACGAGTCATCGGCGGCGCCGATGGGCTGCGGGATCGCCGCAACGTCTGAGGGCACGTCGTCGTCCGGGTACTGCTCAGGCTCGGGCGCGCGGCGGGCCTGACGGCGCTCGCGCACGATCGCGAACAGGACGGCGCCCTCGAACAGGATCACCATCGGGACCGCCATCGCGATCATCGTGAACGGGTCGGTGCTCGGAGTCGCGACCGCGCTGAAGGCGAAGATGAGGAAGATGGCGATGCGCTGCGACTTCTTGAGCACCTTGGCCGACAGGACGCCGGCCAGGTTGGCCATGATCACGAGCAGCGGCAGTTCGAAGGCGGCGCCGAAGATGACCATCATCAGCGTGACGAAGGAGAGGTAGGCATTCACCGTCAGCAGCGCCTGAGTACCCTCACCGGCGGCCTTGAGCAGGACCAGGATTCCCTTCGAGAGCACCACGTAGGCCAGGGCCATGCCGGCCGCGAACAGGGTGGTCGAGGCGGCGATGAAGATGACGGTGTACTTGCGTTCGTTCCTGCGCAGACCAGGGGTGATGAACCCCCAGATCTGGTACAGCCAGAACGGGGCGGAGAAAACAGTTCCGGCGATGACCGAGACCTTGAGCCGGGTGGTGAAGCCGTCCAGGACGCCGGTGTAGATCAGGTCGCAGCTCTTGCCGTCGCCACTGTGGTAGCGGTACTTGACCGGGACGGAGCAGTAGGGGTGTTCGAGAAACCTCAGGACCGGGTCGTAGAGGAACCACCCGACGACCGCGCCTGCGGCGATGAACATCACGACGATGATCAGCCGCCGGCGCAGCTCGCGCAGGTGATCGAGCACCGACATGCGGCCCTCAGGGTTGGCAGGTCGCCGGCGCAGCTTGCGCAGCATCGCGGTCATGGGTCAGCGTGCGCCGGCCCGGGCGAGGCGCTGCATCGCGGCCGCCACGTGGTTTTGGAGCTGAGCCAGGTCGAGGCCGACGCCCTGCAACGCCTGCAGGTCTCTGCGCAGCCGGCGCATCTTCCAGAAAAGCTCGTACGCGCAGAATCCGAGCACCACCGCGGCGATCACGACGGCGCCGAGCCAGGCGATCAGCGGGATCCAGGACACGACCAGACTCTACTTTGCCGCGTATGCGCCGAGAGCGGATGCGGCGTCGGAGCGGATCGACTCGGCCAGCCAGCCGGGCGAGAGCACCTCGACCTGGCCGGAGGAACCGAGAACCAGCGCGCGGACCCAGGCCGGGTCGGCCACCCGCAGGCTGACCTGCAGCAGGCCGTCGGCCTCCTGTACCTCTTCGGTCGGGTAATAGTCGGCGACCCAGAAGTACGGCGGCGCGAGGCGCAGTACGGCCAGCAAGTGCTCTGAAGCCGGCTGGTAGACCCCCTCGGCCAGATCGCGCAGCTGGACGTCGGCCGGTGGACGCGAGGGCTCCTCGAGTTGCTCGAGGTCCTCGATCCGGTCGACGCGGAACACCCGCAGGCCCTCGGCGCTACGGCACCAGGCCTCGAGATAGCTGCGGCCGTCCATCTCGAACACCCGCAGCGGATCGACGATGCGCTCGGTCGTCTCGTCGCGGGTGGCCGTGTAGTAGCGAATCTGCAGTGCGCGCCCCTCGTTGAGCGCTCGGTGCAGAGCCGGCAGCATGCGTGCCTCGGCGTCGAGTTCCACCGCGATCGTCGTGTCGTCGACCTCGCCGCCGGCCGCCGCCTCGACCTTGGCCAGCGCTCGCTGCACCGCATCGCCGTCGGCCAGTCCTGGTGTCTCGGCGAGCGTGCGCAGCGCGACGACCAGGGCGAGGGCCTCCTCGCCGGTCAGCCGCAGCGGCCGCGACATCCCGGCATCGAAGATCACCGACACCGTGTCGCCCTCGAACGAGAGGTCGATCAGGTCGCCCGGGCCGTGCCCGGGCAGACCGCACATCCACAGCAGCCGCAGGTCCCGGCGCAGCTGCTCTTCGGTGATGCCGAAGTCCGCCGCCGCGGTGGCAGCGGCGATGCCCTGGTGGGCCTGCAGGTATGGCACCAGTGCGAGCAGCCGCGGCAATCGCTCCTCGTTCTTACTTCCGCTCATCGCGTGGTCCCGGCGGCGAGGGTGAGCCGCTCGACCACGGCAGCGACAAGGTCGGGTGGTTCGAGCACGACAGCACTGATGCCCGCCGCAGCGACGAGCCGGGCCAGCATGTGCATGTCGGTGAAGGTGATTGTCAGCTCATTGCCGATCACGGAATCAGCGATCCGGCGCAGTTGGCCCGCGCCGGAACCATCGACCCGCACCCGCGCGACCCGGGTGTCCTCGGGCCCTCGGCCCGCGACGAGTTCGCGCATGTCGACCTTCTCCGGACGCTCGAAGCCGCCGGGCTTGCCGACGAACTCGACCTTGCCGGTTATTCGCGAAAGCCGGAAGCTGCGCGCCTCGCCGCGGTCGCGGTCGAAGCCCGCGACGTACCACCGACGACGCCAGGACAACACACCCCATGGTTCGAGGGTGCGGCGCTGGGCGGTTCCCATTCCCGACTTCGTGTACTCGAACTGCACCGCTCGCGAGAGCCGCGCCGCCTCGAGCAGGGCGGGCAGGCTGGGGTCGCTCGCATCGAGGTAGGGCACCGCGCCAGGGGTGTCGCTGGCGTGGACGTCGGTGCCGGCCGCCCGCAATTTGATCAATGCGGCGCGGGCCGGCTCGCCCAGCGTCGCGGACTGCCACAGCCGTGCGGCGAGGCCGACCGCCGCCGCTTCGGCGGGATCGAATTCGATCGGCGGCAACTCGTAGTTGCGGCGGGTGATCCGATAACCGTCCTCGTTGTCGAGGTAGCCATTGTGGCCGGTCTCGAGGGGAATGCCCAGATCTCGCAGTTCGGCTTTGTCGCGCTCGAACATCCGCTTGAACGCCTCGTCGGTGCTCGCGCTGCCGTCGGCCGCCTCGTAGCCCGGGACGGCGTGCCGGATCCGCTCGGCCGTGAGGAACTGGCGCGTCGAGAGCAGGCAGATGACCAGGTTGACGAGTCGCTCCGCGCGCCGGGCTGCCATGTCCTCGAAAGTAATGCCAGTACGGGCTCGCCGCGTGGCGGCACGCACTGGTTGCATGGAGTTCATCGCACTCACATCGAGGCGATCAGCTTCTCGACCCGCTCGTCGACGCTGCGGAACGGGTCCTTGCAGAGCACAGTGCGCTGCGCCTGGTCGTTGAGCTTGAGGTGCACCCAATCGACGGTGAAATCGCGTCGCTTCTCCTGGGCGCGGCGGATAAAGTCGCCGCGCAGCTTGGCGCGGGTGGTCTGTGGCGGCACCGACTTGGCTTCAAAGACGGCCAGATCCGACACGATCCGCTCGACGGCGTGCTTGCGCTGTAACAGGTAGTAGAGCCCGCGGGTGCGGGAGATGTCGTGGTAGGCCAGATCGAGTTGCGCGACTCGCGGCGACGAGAGCGGCAGGTCGTGCTTGGCGCGGTAGCGCTCGATGAGCTGGTACTTCGTGGCCCAGTCGATCTCGCGGTCGATCTTCGACAGGTCCTGCTGCTCGATCGCGTCCAGGGTGCGTCCCCACAGTTCGAGGACCCGCTTGGCCGATTCGTCATCGCCCTCGAG
>JBDTXT010000018.1:0-14453 GCA_040006035.1 Pseudonocardiales bacterium
TCAGCAAGATCGTGGGCGAGCCGGTGCGCCTGGTCTACCTCGACGACCCGACCCGGCGGCCCATCAATCCCGCCTTCAGCAAGGACACCGACCGGGTGTCCTTGGCCGACGCCTACCCGCTGCTGCTGGCCACCGAGGAATCGCTGGCCGCGTTGAATGGCTTGATCGCAGCCGGCCGACATGCGGCCGAGGCTCCGCTGCCGATGACCCGCTTTCGACCCAATGCGGTTGTGCGCGGGGCACCGGCCTGGGCCGAGGACGGCTGGCGCCGGGTGAAGATCGGCGAGGCTGTATTCCGCGTGGTCAAGGGCTGCGATCGCTGCGTGCTCACCCTCGTCCATCCCGAGAGCGCGGTGAAGGGCAAGGAGCCGATCGCGACGCTGGCTCGGCACCGCCGATGGGACGGCAAGACCTGGTTCGCGATGAACATCATCCCTGACACGCCGGGCGCCACGATCAATGTCGGCGACGCCGTCGAGATCATCGAATCTGTCGAGGCCGACGACGGCCCGCCGCGGTGATGCAGCCCAGCCGGCTGCTCGGGGGAACAACCGACTGGGGACCCAAACCGTACAAGCCATGACCGATTACCGCGAATCATGACGTGTTGGGTGGGTCTTCCCGCCAGGTCCGGGGTCTACAGCCAACCTTCCAGAGCATCCATCGCACTGTTGATCTCAGTTGTGTCACCCGCGAAACACATCCTGATGAAGTGGCCGCCGTCGACGGGATCGAAATCGACGCCAGGAGCCGCGGCCACGCCCGTCTCGGCCAGCAGGCGCGCGCACCAGCCCAGTGAGTCGTGGGTCCACTGCGAGACGTCGGCGTAGATGTAGAACGCCCCGTCAGGTGGCGCGATCTTGTCGACGCCCATCGCGGGCAGCCGCGTCAGCATGAGATCCCGGTTGACCTGATACCGCGCGACGTTGCCATCGAGTTCGTCGTAGGCGTCGAATGCCGCGACTGCCGCAGCCTGCGAAAGCGCCGGCGGGCAGATGGTGAAGTTGCCGGCCAGGCGGTCGACGGAGTCGAGCAGTTCGTCGGGGACCAGCAGCCAGCCCGCACGCCAGCCCGTCATCGAGAAGTACTTGGAGAAGGAGTTGACGACGATCGCGTTGCGGCTGTACCGCCAGGAACTGACGGCCGGCTCGCCGTAGGTGATGCCGTGATAGATCTCGTCGCTGACCAGGCGCACGCCGTGCTGGTCGCACCAGGAGGTGATGGCGGCTAGCTCGTCAGGCGCCACCATCGTGCCGGTCGGGTTCGCCGGGCTGGCCAGGACGAGTCCCTGCGGCGGGTCGGGTAGGGCTTCCAACTCTGCGACGGTCGGCTGGAAGCGCGACTCGGGCCCGCAGCGCATCTCGACGACCGTGCAGCCGAGCGCGGCGAGCAGGTTGCGGTAGGCCGGGTAGCCGGGTCGGGCCATCACCACGGTGTCGCCGGGATCGAAAGCGGCCAGGAAGGCGAGCAGGAAGCCGCCGGAGGAGCCGGTCGTCACGGCGACCGAGCCTGCCGCGACGTCGAGGGAATCAGTGTGCCGGTAGTGCCGCGCGATAGCGGCCCGCAGGGCAGGAATCCCCAACGCGTTGGTGTAGCCGAGCCGATCGGCGGCGATGGCCAGCGCCGCCGCGGTCGGCGCGGCGCTCGGCGCGGGCGTCGACGGTTGGCCGGCCGACAGGTCGAACACCGGCAGCCCGAGGGCCCGGCGAGCCACCACCGCGTCGATGACGCGCATGACTTCGAATGCCGGTATGCCGCCCCGCACGGAGACGGTCGGCATTCGCAACGGCTCGGTTCGCACGGCTCGACGGTAGCCTGCGCGGGTGTCACCTTCGACGTACGCGGCCGACCTGGTGCTCGCCCGTGCGCTGGCCGATGAGGCTGATGCGATCACGCTGAGCCGGTTCGGCGCGACCGATCTTGTCGTCGAGTCGAAACCTGACCTCACCTGGGTGAGCGACGCTGACCGGGCCGTCGAGGAGGCACTGCGCACGCGTCTCGGGGCCGAGCGTGCTGATGACGCCATCAGCGGCGAGGAGTTCGGGGCTGCTGGATCTGGCAGTCGGCGGTGGGTGATCGACCCGATCGACGGGACGAACAACTTCGTCCGCAACGTGCCGGTGTGGGCGACGCTGATCGGGCTGCTCGACGGTGCCGAAGCCGTGCTCGGAGTGGTGTCGGCGCCCGCGCTCGGGCGACGCTGGTGGGCCTGCCGAGGAGCAGGCTCGTGGGCATCGTGGCAGGGCGGCGAGCCACGTGCCCTAGCGGTCTCGAAGGTCGCTCGACTGGCGGACGCGAGCCTGTCGTTCGCGTCGCTGTCCGGGTGGTCATCGCTAGGCCGGCGTGACGAGTTCATCGCGCTGACCGAGCAGGTCTGGCGCTCGCGCGGCTACGGCGACTTCTGGTCCTACATGCTGGTGGCCGAGGGTGCGGTTGACATCGCGGCCGAGCCCGAGCTGTCGTTGTGGGACATGGTCGCGCTCGCACCCATCGTCACCGAGGCAGGCGGCCGGTTCACCGGCTTGGACGGGGTGGACGGCGTGCACAGTGGGAACGCCGCGGTGAGCAACGGCCTGCTGCACGACGCGCTGCTTGCCGTCATAGGCGGCTAGGGCAGCAGCAGGCAGCTGTCTCCGAACTCGTGCCACAGGTAGCGATGGCGCAGCGCCTCCCCGTAGGCACGATGGACCAGTTCCGTCCCGGCCACGGCCTGGAGCAACTGCAGGTGCGAGGCGCCGGGAGCGTGCCAGCCGGTGACCAGTCCGCCGACAACTCGAGCGGGGCGGTCGGGGCCCAGGACGAGGTCGGTCCAGCCAGCCCGCGCTTCGACTCTGCCGTCAGCGTCCGCGGCGGACTCGAGGGCGCGGGTGACCGTGGTGCCCACCGCGACCACCCGGCCCCCGGACGCACGAGTGAGGTTGACCAGGCGGGCGGTGGCCGGCGCAACCTCGAAGCGTTCGGGCTGCGGTGCCTCGCCTGCTTCCTGCGAGGACACCCCGGTGTGCAGGAGTAGTGGGGCGATGACGATGCCCCGTCGAACGAGGTCGGTCACGATCTCCGCGGTGAACGGCCGGCCGGCGCTGGGCATCTCGGCGCTGCCAGGCTGGCGGGCGAATACGGTCTGATAGTCGCTCAGCGGGTGCGGCAGTGCGACGTAGCTGTATCGGATCGGCCGTCCGGCGCGGGCGAGAAAGGTGATCACGTCGCCCTCCACGGCCACCTTCGCCCGCCACAGCCGACGGCGCAGATCCCTGGGCGCGGCGGGCGCCATGATGCTCAGTCGCACACCGTCGGGCAGCTCGACCTGCTCACCAGCCACCACGTCACCCAGGGGGCCCGTCGCGTTCGTCGGTGGGCGCAGCTCCACCAGCCAGGCGCCGTCATCCAACGCCGTGGAAAAGTGCACCGTTACGGCCCGCCCGTCCGCGCGCCGGCCGTCAACCGCAGCCGCCAGCGTGGCCGAGGTGTTGACCACGAGCAAGTCACCCGGTGCCAGGAACGCCCCGAATTCGTCGAAGCGCGCGTGCTGGATTTCGGTACGGCCGGCGACGAGCAACCGCACCCGATCTCGGTGCGGTGCGGGCGCGGTGGCCGACAGTTCGTCGGGCAACTCGAAGTCGAACGCGCTCACCGGGCGGCCTCGCTCGCCACCTGGGCGGCCAGGTCGGCGGCGCGATAGCGACCACTCGCCGGCCGTTCGTCGATGAGCCGTAGCAGTGCTGGCACGACCGTCTCCGGTTCCGCCCGGTCAGAGATGTCCTCGCCGGGAAAGGCCCGCTGGTGCATGTCGGTGCGCATGTCGCCGGGATCGAACGCGTAGACCCGCAGGCCGGGCTCCTCAGCCGCCAACACCGCGCCGACATGATCGAGCGCGGCCTTGCTCGACCCGTAGCCACCCCACCCCTCATAGGCCTCTACCGCCGCATCCGAGCTGATGTTCACGATCGCGCCGCCCGCCGCCGCCAGCGACGGCAGCAGCAACTGGACGATGGCCAGCGGCGCGATGACGTTGGTCTCGTACACCATGCGAGCGGCATCGAGGGGGTAATCGCGAAGGTACGGCAGCGGGCTCGGGCCCAGGTCGCTCGCATTGTTAACCAGTAGGTCGATCCCGCCGAGAGTGGCGACAGCTCTGGCCAGCGCCGCGCGGTGCAGCGAGTCGGTGACGTCACCCGCGACCGTCACCGCATCAGGCAGTTCGGCCGCGACCCGCTCCAAGTCGGCCGCGGAGCGGGCGTCGAGAACCAGTCGCCAGCCGCGGGCGGCGAGCTGGCGCGCCACGGCCCGGCCGAATCCCTGGGAAGCCCCGGTGACGAGCGCGGTCGGTGGGGTGGTGCGAGATGTCTGCGTCATGCAATCCATGGTTATAGTTGAAGTCAACTTGAAGTCAAGCGGCGGAGATTGCTACATGCACACCACGGACCTGCTCACGGTCAGCGAGGTCGCGCACCGAAGTGGGTTCGCCGCGTCGGCACTGCGCTTCTACGAGCGCGAGGGCCTATTGACGGCGACGCGCACGTCCGGGGGGCAGCGCCGGTATCAGCGCAGCGTGTTGCGCCGGCTGGCGTTCATCCGGGCCGCGCGCAATGTGGGACTGTCGCTCGATGAGATCGCTGAGGCGCTCGCCACGCTGCCGGACCGCCGCAACCCGACGAAGGCCGACTGGTCGCGGCTCTCGCGCACCTGGCGCTCCCGGCTGGATGATCAGATCGCCGCGCTGGGCAAGCTGCGCGACGGACTCGACTCCTGCATCGGCTGCGGTTGCCTGTCGCTGAAGACCTGCGCCATGTCCAATCCGGGCGACATGATGGCGATGGCGGGCGCTGGCGCCAACTACCTCCCCCGCCTGCTCCGCCGGCCGTAACGAACCGACGTACCGGCGGTCACGACGCCAGGTCGACGATGACCTCGGCGCCGGGAAGCTCGGCCAGCGCGGATGACGGCAGGGCCAGCTTGGAGCGACGCAGGCCGCTGCCGATGACCACCACGTCGCGGGCCAGGACCGCGCGGTCGATCAGCACCGGCCAGGACGACGGCAGGCCGATCGGGGTGATGCCGCCGTACTCCATCCCGGTCAGTTCGACCGCATCGTCCATCGCAGCGAAGGACGCCTTGCGCGCGTCGAGACGTCGGCGCACCACGCCGTTGACGTCGGCTCGGGTGCTCGCCAGCACCACGCACGCGGCGTAGCGGACGTCGTCGCCGCGACGGCCCGCGATCACCACGCAATTCGCCGAATCCTCGAGCGCCACGTCGTAGCGCGCGCAGAATTCGGCGGTGTCGGCCAGATCGGGGTCGATCGGCGCGACCCGGACCTCAGGTGCGTGCAGCCAACCGGCCAACGCCGCCGCCACCGGCGCGGCAACCAGCTCCGCCGCCCCGACCGGCTGCCATGGCAGTGTGCCCGGATTCGTCACGATTGAGAGCCTAGTGTGGAGGCATGGACGATACCGACGAGACCGTCGAGAAGATCCTCACCAGCTACGACACGATCACCGTCGTCGGCGCCAGTCGCGCTCCGGAAAAGGCCGCCTACTACGTGCCCCAGCACATGCAGGGGCACGGCTGGCGAATCATCCCGGTCAACCCGATCGCCGACGAGATCCTGGGCGAGCCCGTCTACCGGACGCTGGCCGACGTGCCGGAGCAGGTGGGGCTGGTGAATGTGTTCCGACCGTCGGACAAGACTCCGGATATCGCCCGGCAAGCCGTTGCCGCAGGAGCCTCCGCCCTGTGGCTGCAACTGCACATCGCCTCGGCCGAGGCCCGGCAGATCGCCCGCGACGCCGTGCTGCTCTACGTCGAGAATCGCTGCCTGATCATCGAACAGCGCCGGCTGCGGCTCAACGCGCCGCGCTAGCGCGGGCGGCCGCACGCCAACCGGCGAAATCGGTCAACTGGCCGGCCAGGATGCGCAGCGCACCGGTGATGTTTTCATCGAACGAGGCGTCGGCGCCGGGATGCTGAATGGCCGAGTTGACCGTGACTCCGAAGGGCGTCGGCCAGCCGCGCAGCGCATGGATCGCCGAGCGGACCGAGACCAGCGTGCTCCCGCACGCCTGCCATCCCGAGGCAGCCACGATGACCCCAACAGCCCGTCCGTCGAGATAGGGACGCTCGTCGTCGCGCAGCAGTTCCAGGTGATCGATCGCGTTCTTGACCAGCCCGGACATGCCGCCGTGATAGCCCGGCGTCGCGATGATCACGGCGTCAGCGGCGCGGACCGCGGCGACCAGCGGTCCCGCGGCGGGCGCCGCATCGGCGCCGTTCGCGTCGAAGATCGGCAGTCCGACCAGGTCCTCGCCGGTGAAGGCCATCGGGCGCGCCCCCAAGGCGGCCGCTTGATCGAGGCAGGCGCGCAGCAGCAGATTGGTCACCGAGGCAGCGCTCGTCGAGCCGCCGATGCCGACGATCAGCGGTCCGCTGTCGAGCATCCGCACACTCCCTACCCGGTCGATGCGTTCCACTCTAGGGTTCGATGTTGACCCGTCGATCACGCAGGAGGATGCACATGGCGCTCGACCGCCCGGAAGCCCAGGACCCCTACGCCAAGCTGCCGCAGGTTGGCTCGTTCACGGTGACGAGCGATGACGTCAGTGACGGCGAACGGCAGGACGACGCGCATGCCTACGGCGGTGCCGCCGAGAACGCCGCCAACAAGTCCCCGCAGCTGTCGTGGAGCGGATTTCCCGAAGCCACCAAGAGCTTCGTCGTCACCTGCTTCGACCCCGATGCTCCGACGCCGTCCGGGTTCTGGCACTGGGTGCTCGTCGACGTGCCCGGCGAGACGACCTCGCTCGAAACCAACGCCGGTGCCGCTGGCGCGACCCTGCCCGGTAACGCGTTCCACGTGCGAAACGACTGGGGCAGTAAGGACTACGGTGGCGCCTACCCGCCCGACGACGACCGCCCGCACCGGTACTACTACGTCGTGCACGCGGTCGACACCGAGAGCCTCGGAGTCGACGACGAGGCCAGCGCCGCGGTGGTGTCGTTCAACCTCGTGTTCCACACGCTGGCCCGGGCGCAGCTCGTCGCGACCTTCCAGCGCTGAGCATGGACATCGCGGCGGCGCAGCAGTTCCTGCGCGACAACCACCACGCGGTGCTTTCGACGACGCGGACCGACGCTCGCCCGCAGCTCTCCCCGGTCTCGGCGACGGTCGACGCCGACGGGCGGGTGATCATCAGCACCCGCGAGACGGCAATGAAGGTGCGCAACCTGCGCCGCGACCCCCGGGTCTCGATGGCGGTGTTCGCCGACCGGTTCTACGGCGACTGGGTGCAGGTCGAGGGCACGGCCGAGATCATCGACCTGCCAGAGGCACTCGATCTGCTCGTCGACTACTACCGGCGGGCAGCGGGCGAGCACCCCGACTGGGACGAGTACCGCGCGGCGATGGTCGAACAGAAACGGGTCGTGGTCCGGTTCGCCATCGAGCGCGCCGGCCCCAACGTCAGCGGCTGAAGCGCCCTCAGCCGACCCAGAAACCTTCGGGCTCAGGCGCCGGGTCGCCCCACGCGTGGACGAGCCGGCCCACCCACCCAGGCGCGTCATTGCTGTCCATTGCCTCGAGCAGCGACTGGCAGGCGTCCCGCGGCCCCTGCACCACGACCGCCACCCGACCGTCGGGCAGGTTGGTGGCCGAGCCACGCAGCCCCAGGTCGCGGGCCCGGCTGCGGATCCAGTAGCGATAGCCCACGCCTTGGACCCGGCCGTCGACCCATGCGCTCAGCCGCGCGTGCTCACCCACGAGCTCAGCCAACCAGGTGCCGGATGCACCGCGGCAGGTCAGTCCGACGAACCGCACACCAGCCCTAATCGCGCAGCCGGTCGCCGTCCGGCAGTTCCAGGGTGTCGGGATCGCCGGCATCGAGGACAGTTCGGGCGATCCACCCACCCGGTCGGGTGGCGGCCCAGAACGCGTGTCGGCCGGATACCTCGCGACGGCGGTACTCCGCCGCGACCTCAATGGCCAGCTCACCGGCCAGGTCGTACTCGCTCGAGTCCAACGGTGCTCTCAATTCACTCATCGCCAGTGCCCCAAGCTCGACAATCGCGGATCAGTCGCCGCGGCCACGCCCCCAGGTTGGCGGGTGGATGTGACGTGAGGGTTACCGGCAGTTTCTCGTTGTGAGTCGGGGCTCAGCCGCCGGCGAACGGGGGCAGGACGTCCACCACCGAGCCATCGCGCAGAGCAGTGGTGTCCGAGGCCTGTTGGCCGTCGACGAGGAACGAGGCGACGGAGCAGATCCTGCTCAGTTCCGGACGGCCGGCGAGGAGCTCACGCAGCTCGCCTACCGTGCCCGCGGCCAGCGATTCTTCGGCATGCCCGGCGGCGCGCTGGGCGCCGGCCCAGAACCGCACGGTGATGTCTGGCACGCGGCTCAGCCTGCCACGGGCGCGGGGTAGGCCACGAGGTCAGTGGCCTTGGCGCTGAGCCACACCCGCTGCCCGGGAGCCAGGCCGAGCTCGGCTACCGCCGAGGCGGTCAGGTCGACGAAGACGTCCTGATCCCCGGACGCCGTCAGTCGGATGCGGTCGCCCAGCGGCGCGAAGGCGGTGATCGTGGCCGCCCAAATATTGCGGGCACTGCTCGCATGCGGCTGCTCGGCATACACGGTCAGCGCCGAGGGCCGCAGCGCCACCAGAACGTTCCCGTCGCCGGCGTCGGGGACGACCATCGCGCCGCCGCCATCGAGCGCGACCACTCCCGCCTGTGCGCGGCCGGCGTAGAGGTTCATACCCACCAGCCGCGCGACGTAGGGCGTCGCCGGGCGGCTGGTGATCTCGGCCGGGGTGCCCTGCTGCGCCACCCGCCCCTGCTCGAGCACCACGATCCGGGTGGCGAGCAGCAGCGCTTCGATGGGGTCGTGGGTGACTAGCAGGGTCGGGCCGGCGAACCCGCCCAGATGCTCGCGCAATTCGCCCTGCACCTCGGCGCGGGTCTGCACGTCCAGAGCAGCGAGCGGTTCGTCGAGCAGTAGTGCCGCGGGCTCACAGGCCAGCGCCCGCGCGAGCGCCACCCGCTGTGCCTGGCCACCTGACAGCCGGCCCGGACGGCGCCGAGCCAGATCATCGATGCCGAGGCGGGCGAGCCATCGGGCTGCCTTCGCGCGGGCCTGCGCACGCGGCATGCCACCGGAGCGCAGCCCGAAAGCTACGTTGTCGACGACGCGCAGGTGCGGGAACAGCCGATGGTCCTGAAACACGACCCCGAGCCGGCGCCGCTCCGCAACGACGAACACGCCACTCGCCGGGTCGTCCAAGGTGACGCCGTCGAGCTCGACATGTCCCGAATCGATGCCCAGCAGTCCCGCGGTAGCGCGCAGCAGCGTCGACTTGCCAGCCCCGTTCGGGCCGAGTACGGCGAGCACCTCGCCCGGGGCGGCGCGTATCGAGACGTCGAGGGTGAAGCAATCCCTCGCCACCGCGGCGGCGAATACGAGCGTCATGAGCTCGCGATCGGACGCAACCAGTTGTCGCGCAAGGCAGCCAGGATCACGACGGCCACCAACATCAGCGGCAGACTCAGCGCGACAGCGTTCTCCGGCTGGTCTTGAAAGGCGGAGATCACCGCCGTCGGCATCGTCTGGGTAGAGCCGGGCTGATTACCGCCGAAGAGCACCGTCGCGCCGAACTCGCCGAGGGCCCGGGCCCAGCACAGCACCGACCCCGCGACGAGCGACGGCACGACCAGCGGCAGCGTCACTCGGGTGAAGATACGCAATCGGGCCGCACCGAGCGTGGCGGCCGCCTCTTCCAGTCCGCGGTCGGCTGTGCGGAAGGCGCCCTCGACCGTCACTACCAGGAACGGCATGGCGACGAAGGTCTGCGCCAGGATGACGCCGTGCTGGGTGAAAGGGAGGCTCAGTCCGAACCAGGAGTAGAGGTAACGACCCACGAAGCCGTGCACCCCCAACGCGAGGAACAGCGCCACGCCGCCCACCACGGGTGGCAAGACCAGCGGCAGGGTGACGATCGCGCGGACGATGCCCATACCCGGTCGCGTAACCCGGGCCATCACCCAGGCCAGCGGCACGCCGAAGATCAGCGACAGCGCGGTGGCCTCGAACGCAGTCACGATCGAGATCCGCAACGCGTCAGCCACCGCCGTGTGCTCGTAGATGCGGCCGAGGGAGCTCCAGGGCGCGCGGAGGAGCAGACCCAGCGAGGGCAGCAGGAGGAACACCACACCGACGAGCGCGGGGGGAAATAGCAGTACCGGGGTGCCGAGCCCGGCGGAGGGTCGGCGCCGGGTCACGGCTTGGTGAAGCCGGCCGCGGTGAGTACGGCCAAGCCGTCTGCAGATTCCACATACGCGACGAACGCGTTGGCCAGCGCGGCGTTCTTGGCGTGCGTCAACGCGGCGATCGGGTATTCGGTGACGGCGTTCACCGAATCGGGAATCGGGACCCCGACGACCTTGGTCCCAGCTGCCTTGACGTCGGTGACGTAGACGATGCCGGCATCGACCTCACCGCTCTCGACGACGGCCAGCGTCGACTTGACGTCCTCAGCACTGGTCACTGGCTTGACCGTCACGCCAGCGTTCTTGAAGACCTTCGCCGCGACGACTCCACAGGGCACGGCTGGATCGCACACAGCTACCTTGACCCCCTTCTTGGCCAGGTCGGCGACCGAGGTGACGTGCGCCGGGTTGCCCGGTGCCGCAGCGATCTCCATCGTGTTCTTGACGAAGGTTTTCGGGGCGCTGGCGTTGCCGGCCTTCACGACGGTGTCCATGTTCTTCGGTGCCGCGGAGGCGAAGACATCCGCGGGTGCGGCCTCGTTGATCTGGGTGGCCAGGCCTGAGCTCGGACCGAAGTTGAATTTGATCGTCGTGCCTGGGTGAACCTGCTCGTACTGCTTGCCCAGAGTGGTGAAGCTCTCGGTCAGCGACGCGGCCGCGTACACCGTGATCGTCCCTGACAGGTCATTGCTGGCCCGCTTCTTGTCGTCCGTGGACGAGGAACAAGCGGCGAGCAGCGCCACTGCGGCCAACCCTGTACTGACGCGGATGACCCGCTGATTCATTTTTGAGCTCCCTGAACCTCTATGACGACATTGGTCGACTTCACGGCCGCGATGGCGGTCACGCCTGGCTCGAGGCCGAGATCGTCGGCCGCCTCGCGGCTCATCAACGACACGACGCGGTACGGGCCGCACTGCAGTTCGACCTGTGCCATGACGGTGTCGCGGGTGACTTTGGTGACCAACCCGACGAAGCGGTTGCGGGCCGATTCGCGGTGTATCGACTGCAGATCGGGCACCGGTGCTGCGCTCGCCTCGGCGAACGCCGCAAGCTCGGCGCCGTCGATCACCCGCCGCCCAGCGTCATCGGTGCTGGTCGTGAACCGGTCGGCGTCGGCCCAGCGCCGCAGCGTGTCGTCACTGACGCCTAGCAGCAGCGCTGCCTCGCGAAAGCGGTAGTTGGGCACCGCATGATGCTACCCGGGTGTTCCGCAGGTGCGCCATGATGAGGCTTGAACTCGCCGTGACTGCGGCGGCTAGTCGCGTTCTCGCACGCGTTCGCGGAGCCCGTGGTGCAGCCCGACAACCGTCAGCCAGTCGAAAAAGCCGCCGAGCGCCTCGATCGCAGTGGCCCAGCGTCGTCCTGCCCGGGCCACCCGTAGCCGGATGTGCAGGGTCGTGGCACGGCCGTCACCCTCGAGCACCAGCGCCCAGCTCAACGCCAGCACGCCCGGCCCCCGACTGCCGTTCGTCGGCCACCGGTGGTGGTTACCGCGATCGCGCAGTGACAGATAGACCAGCGCCTGCTCGGGTTGCAGCACGGCCAGCCGGAAAACGGGTTCGCCCGGGCCCCAGTCCGGCGTGTCATCACCGATGGCCACGTCCTGGAACTGCGGCAGGATGCGTCGCGCGCCGCGGCCCTTGGCCGGCAGCAGCCGCTCAATACTGCGCGGCAGGTACCAGCCGCCGCGGTCCTTGCCGAGCTGGACGAGCCACGGCCACAGCTGTGCGGGGGTGGCGTCGAATTCCAGCCGGCGATCGATCACCCAGGACGCGTCGGGAAGCAGGTCGTCGCCGGGCAGAGCACGCATCAGGCCACCCTATGTGGCTGCCTTGATCACATCCGTGCGCCCGCACCCCTCGCGCCCGAGCCCAAGACGATGTTGACTGGAGCGACCTACGAAGGGGCCGACGTGCACGAGCTGTCGATCTGCGGATCCATCGCCGAGATCGTGACGCGCCGCGCCAGCGGTCGCCCGGTCGACACGATCCACGTTCGGGTGGGCCAACTTCGCCAGGTAGTGCCCGAAACGCTCGTGTACTGCTGGAACATCGCCTGCACCGACACACCGCTCGACGGGTCCCGCCTCGAACTCGAGGAGATCGCGGCCCGCATCAAGTGCCGCACGTGCGACGCCGTGAGCGACCTCGGTGCGCACCCGATCATGTTGTGCGACACGTGCGACGGGGCCGACGTCGAGGTCATCTCTGGTCTGGAATTCATCATCACCGCACTCGAGCTAGCGGAGGTCTGAGCTGCCATGGGTCGCTTTCACCGGCACGACGACGGCACCGCGCACGACCATGAGAACGATCATGACCATGAGCACGACCAGCACCACGACCACGAGCACAACGGCACCCATGACGAGCATCTCGGTGATCACTCCGGCTACCAGACCGGCCGCGAACGCATCGACGTGCTGGAACGGATCTTCGACGAGAACGACCGCACCGCCGCGGCCAATCGCGCCGACCTGCTTCGCCACGAGGTTTGCGCCATCAACCTGATGTCCTCCCCCGGCGCCGGCAAAACCACCCTGCTGCGCGAGACGCTGCGCCGTCTCACCGACTCCATCCGCGTCGGCGTCATCGAAGGCGACATCGAGACCAGCCTCGACGCGGACCAGCTCACCGGCCTCGGCGCCGAGATCACCCTGGTCAACACCGGCAACGGCTTCGGCGGCGAATGTCACCTCGACGCCCCCATGGTGCGCTCCGCCTTGCCCCGGCTACCACTGGCCGATCTCGACCTCGTCCTGATCGAGAACGTCGGCAACCTGGTCTGCCCGGCCGAGTTCGACGTCGGCCAGAACGCCCGCGCGATGATCTACGCCATCACCGAGGGTGAGGAGAAGCCGCTGAAGTACCCGGTGATGTTCCGCTCCGTCGACATCGTGGCGATCAACAAGCTGGATCTGCTGCCGCACCTGGACTTCGACCTCGAACTGTTCCGCGCCAACCTGCGCAAGATCAACCCGACGGTCACCACCGTCGAACTCAGCGCCCGTACCGGCCAAGGCGTCGATGCGTGGTGCGACTGGCTACGCAGCCAACTCGCGCAGTCGCGCCAGCCCGCAGCCTCCGCCCACTGACACCGCCGTGAAATTCCTGGTCCTGTGGCGCATGGAACTATCCCTGCTGTCACGCGAGATGGCCCAAGCGGTGGCCCGGATGAGCGCGTACGGCGCGAAACTCGAGGCCGAAGGAAAGGTGCTCGCCCGCTACCACGTCGTCGGTGCGCACGGCGGTGCCTGGATCTACCAGGTGGATTCGCACGAGGAATTCGAGCGGGTTCTGGCGCGGGCACCGATATTCAATTTCGCGCGATATGACATTTACCCATTGGCAGACATGTCGATGGGTACGAACGCAAATCCAGGATTGACGGAATCCTGACCTAGCCATATGGTCTGCGTCAAACCTTGGGAGCAGCCCATGAGCGCCGGATATGACGAGACCGTCCCGCTTCGGCAGCACCTGATCACCCAGCGCCTGCGCCAACGTCGCGTCGAGCTGGGGCTGACCCAGAAGCAGGTGGTCGAGCGGCTGAGCCGCCACGGTCTGCGCACCGCCAACCGCACGCTGTCCAGCATCGAGCACGGGGCAGGCCTCGAGGTGGCCAAACTCCCGGCGATCGCGCTGGCGCTGGAATGTAGTGTCACGTATCTGGTCGGGCTCACCGACGACCCGCGCCAATGGCAGCCGGACGTGCCGGCCGAGGCGCCCGCGACGAAGCGAAGAGTTGTCGCCGCGGCTGAGCCGGCCCTCGGCTCACTGATCCTGGGCGGCGACGTTCCGGATCGGGCGCCACAGTTCAACCGGCTGGGCGCAACCCACCGACCCTGAGCTCAGCACCGCCAGTTGTCGATTCCAGGATTTCGTCGCTACGCCGGCATCGCCGTCTCGCCGTCGGCGGCGAACAGGCCCACGGCGTCGCGCGCCTCGTCGGCCGACATCCGTTCCAGCGCGAAGCCGCTGTGCACGAGCAGGTACTCACCGGCACGCAGCGGCCCGTCGAGCAACTCCACGTTTACGTCGCGCACGACGCCGGCGACGTCAACGCGGGCAATGCAGCTTGCGGGCCGCGCTTCGACGACGCGGCCCGGGAGGCCTAGGCACATCTTTGGGCGGCCCTCACATCGCGCGTATTTTCAGGTACCGCTGGATGTCGGGCAATGACTTCACTGCCACCACGG
>JBDTXT010000019.1:0-14307 GCA_040006035.1 Pseudonocardiales bacterium
CCGGCGAACGCGATGCGGTCATAGATCTCGCTGATCTTGTGCAGCGCGGAGCTGGCGTTCTCGGTGACTAGGAGCACACCGTCGGTGTAGGTGGTGACGACGACACTGCGGCCCCGGGCGATGCCCTTGCGGGCGTACTCGGAGCGGTCGCGCATGATCTGCTCGGCGGAGGCGTAGAACGGCATCGACATAGCGGTGTCTCCTCAGGCGCCGGGGCGGTCGGCGCGGTCGGCGAGGATGGCACGCACGACGGCGTCCAGTTCGGCATCCGGTACGCGGCTGGTGCCCTCGGCGGTGGCCAGCATGACGACCGGGTAGATGCCGCGGGTGAGGTCAGGTCCGCCAGTAGCAGCGTCGTCGTCGGCTGCGTCATATAGAGACTCGACCACGACGCGAATCACTCCGGCGGCGTTCAGGTCAGGGCTCCACAGCTTCTTCAGCGCACCGCGCGCGAACAGCGAGCCCGAACCCACCGAGTGGTAGTGCTGCTCGGGGTAGCGGCCACCGGTGACGTCGAAGCTGTAGATCTTGCCGGCACTGGCGATGTCGGGTGCGTCGAGGTCGAAGCCGGCGAACAGAGGCACTACGGCCAGGCCCTGTAGCGCCTGCCCGAGGTTGCCGCGGATCATGGTCGAGAGCCGGTTGGCCTTGCCCTCGAGGGTCAGCTGGGTGCCTTCGATCTTTTCGTAGTGCTCGAGTTCGACTTGATACAGCCGCACGATCTCGATGGCCAGGCCGGCTGTGCCAGCGATCCCCACGAGGGAGTAGTCGTCGGAGGCGAAGACCTTTTCGATGTCGCGCTGGGCGATCAGGTTGCCCATGGTGGCGCGACGGTCGCCGGCCATGACTACGCCGCCCGAGAAATTGGCCGCCACGATGGTGGTGCCGTGTGGCGCGAAGGCCGGCACGCCCCCGGCGGCGGGCAGCAGGTTGGGTGCGGCCGCGGTGAGGAATTCGGTGAACGAGGACGAGCCCGGCGACGTCGCGTAGTGCAAGATCCCGTGCTCGATGCTCAACGTCGCTCCTTGTGCGTGGTCAGTGCGTGTGCTGCGACCCTACCTACCTGGCCGGAGGACGTTCGAGGTCAGGCTGCGGGGACTACTCCCCACCTTTCTGCACGAAGGCGCGAACGAAGTCCTCGGCATTTGTCTCGAGGACGTCGTCGATCTCGTCGAGGATCGCGTCGACGTCCTCGGTCAGCTTCTCGTGGCGCTCGGCGACGTCGCTGCTCGACTCGGCGCTGGTCTCGACCTCATCGGTCTTCTCGTTCTGGCGCTGCGGTCGGCTTTGGCCGCTGTCGTGAGTCGGCATCGTCCACTCCCTCTCTGGTCGATCTAGCTTCACCCTAGCTGCGCTGCGTCACGGATTCTCTTCGTGGCAGCCGGTGTCGGACTATCGCCCTACGCTGCGCCGCATGACAGTGCCCGCGATTATCAGCTTGGTCACCCTCGGCGTGCGCGACGTCGCCGCCGCTACCCACTTCTACCAGTCGCTCGGTTTCGCGCTGTCATCCGCTTCGGTCGAGGGCGACGTGAGCTTCTTTCGCACCAACGGCGCGCTGCTGGGCCTCTACAGCCAGGACGATCTGGCCGTCGACGCGAAGAGCGCCCCGCGCAACACCGACGGGTTCCGTGGCGTGACGCTCGCCATCAATCTCGATTCCCGCGACGCCGTCGACGCAGCCATGGCCGCCGCCGAAGCGGCCGGCGCCTCGATTGCCAAGGCACCGCACACCGCTGAGTGGGGCGGCTACAGCGGCTACTTCGCCGACCCCGACGGCCACCTCTGGGAAATCGCGCACAACCCGTACTGGCCCCTCGGCCCGGACGGACTCCCGCAACTGCCGTGATCCGCGACCGCGCACCGAATGCCTTCTCCGCCGGAGTTGCCGGTTGGCTTGATTCGCTGGGTCAGCTGCGCGACGTCGTCCGCCAAGAAGTCCTCGCTGCCCAGCTGAGCGAACTGGCGGCCATCACCGGGGCGGCGCCGTTACGGGTACTGGATATCGGCTGCGGGCAAGGCACCCAGGCGATGCGACTGGCTCGGGCCGGCCACGAGGTCATCGGCCTGGACCCATCGCAGGACCTGCTCGACCACTTCGGTCGTGATCTCGCCGGCGAGGTCGAGGCCGTGCGGGGCCACGTCCACCTAGTTTGCGGTGCAGGAGAGGACGCGCCCGACCTGGTCGGCAGCGGCTTCGACCTGGTCCTGTGCCACGGCGTGCTCATGTACCTCGACGACCCCACCCTGATGTTGGCCGCGGTGATCGGTTGCGTGGCCGACGACGGGCGGGTCTCGCTCCTGGTTCGCAACGGCCTCGCCCCTGCGATGCGCGCCGGTCTGCGCGGTGACTGGGCCGCGGCGAACGCCGCATTCGACACCCTCGACTACACAAACGGGCTTGGCCTCGCCGCTCGGGCGCACACCCCGGCGCAGCTTGATGCCCCCATGCAGGCGCTCGGCTGGGCCCGCCGGCAGTGGTACGGCGTCCGCGTGTTCACCGATCACCGCGGCGACGAGCCGGCGCCGCAGGGCGAGCGCCTTTCCGCGCTGCTCGCCGCCGAGCGAACGGCCGCGGTCCGTGACCCGTATCGCCACGTCGCCGCGCTACTGCATCTTGTCTACGGTCGCGCTCAGCCGCCGATCTCGAGCGCATGAGTGGCGAGCGAGCCGCAGTCATCGGCGAGCGCAAGCCCCGCCCACTGGCGGTCACGTGCGCTAGCCCCCACCTAACCCCACGACGGAACGGCGTCCGGTCACGCCGGGCGGTGCGTCGACTATGACTGACATCGGGTAGACAGAACGGATGGGTGAGCTAGTAATCGGTCCGCTGCTGCGTCACGTCGGATCCTCCAACGCGACGGTCTGGGTCGAGACCGATCAACCGTGCGAGGTCGAAGTGCTCGGGTCCCGCGAGCGCACCTGGAGCGTCGCCGGGCACCACTTCGCACTGGTGCTGGTCGAGGGCCTGACGCCTGGTAGCAGCACGCCGTACGAGGTGCGACTTGACGGCGAGGTGGTGTGGCCGCCGCCGGACTCGGTCCGCCCCCCCAGCCGCATCCGCACGCTCGCCGAGGACCGTCCGGTCCGGATCGCATTCGGGTCATGCCGCTACGCCACCGCCGCTGCGGTGCCCGACGACAACCACTTCGACGCCGATTCCCTGGCTTGCTACGCGCGCACGCTCGCCGCACTCGACGAGGACACCTGGCCCGACGCCCTGCTCATGCTCGGCGATCAGGTCTACGCCGACGAAACCTCCGAGGCGACGCAGCGCCGCATCCGCGACCGGCGCGACATCAATGCGGGCGCGGGCAAGGAGGTGGCCGACTTCGAGGAGTACACCTGGCTCTACGCCGAGTCGTGGCTGGACCCCGACGCGCGCTGGCTGATGTCCACCATCGGGACCTCGATGATCTTCGACGACCACGATGTGCGCGACGACTGGAACACGTCATTCCTGTGGCGTGAGGACATGGCGCAGGAGCCGTGGTGGCAGGAGCGCATCGTCGGAGCCCTGTCGTCGTACTGGATCTATCAGCACCTCGGCAACCTCGCCCCGGACGACCTGGCCGAGAACGAGCTCTACCAGCGGGTTCGTGCCAACGATGGCGATGCCGAGCAATTGTTGCGTGAGTTCGCGACGCACGCCGACCGCGAAGCCGACGGCGCCAAGGGCACCCGATGGTCCTACCGCCGCGACTTCGGCCGGGTGCGGCTGGTCATGATCGATTCACGCTGCGGGCGCATTCTGGCCGAGGGCAGCCGCAGCATGGTCAGCGAGAGCGAGTTCAGCTGGATCGAGGAGCAGGTCCGCGGCGACTACGACCACCTGCTGATCGGCACGTCGCTGCCGTGGCTGCTGCCCCGGGCACTGCACGACATCGAGTCCTGGAACGAGGTGCTTTGCTCAGGCGCTCGCGGACCACGCATGGCTCGGTGGGGCGAGAAGATGCGCCGCGCAGCCGACCTCGAGCACTGGGCGTCCTTCCGCAAGTCGTTCGACCGTCTCGCCGCGCTGCTCGCCTGCGTCGGGCGGGGCGAGCGCTCCGGCCCGGACGGCGGCTGCCCGGCCACAGTCTGTGTGCTCTCCGGTGACGTCCACCACGCCTACATCGCGCAGGCCCAATACGACGAACACGTCGACGCCCAGATCTATCAACTGACCTGCTCGCCGCTGCACAACTACGTGCCCACGGCAATGAAGGTGGCGTTTCGAGTCTCGTGGAGCAAGCCGGCCGAACGCGCGACACGCCGGCTGCTCGGCTTGGTGGCGAAGCTGCCGCCCATGACGATCGGGTGGAAGCGTGTTGCCGGTCCGTATTTCGGCAACGAGATCGTGACCCTGACATTCGACGGGCGCCGGGCCGATTCGGTGCTGGAACGATCCGCCCCGTCAGACGTCGCCGCGGAGCTCACCGAGGTGGGCCGGGTGAAGCTGTCGTCGGGCTGAGTCCGGCCGCTGGCCGCCGGGTGTGACTGCGCCTAGCAGGTCTCGAGTCAGCCGCCATTGAGTAGGCGGTCGCGGAGCATGGCCACTCGCTCGGCCTGATTTGTCGGGCTCAGCCGGACCGTCCCCGCATTAACATCGATCGGCGCCAAGGGGTCGTCGGTCTCGTACTGGGGCAGAACATGGCAGTGCAGGTGCGGGACTTGATGCCCCAGCACGAGGTTGTCGAGCTTGACCGGGGCGAACAGGTCGGCCACGGCCGCACCGACCCAGGCCACGTCGGCCCAGAATGCCCTCAGGGCGGGTGGCGGCAGCTCGTACAGCTCGTTTGCATGCCGCTTGAGGATCACCACGGTGTAACCCGGACGGGTCTGGTTGCGGTGCAGGCGGGCGTAGCTAGCCCGCAGCTCGAGCACCAGGTCGCTGTCGTCATTCGTGGGCATGTGCGCCGACGCACACATCTGGCAGCCCTCGCCGGATCGCATCTTCGCCCACGTCGCCGCCGGCCACCACACCACCCGTGGACCGTACAGCGCAGTGCATCACGCGATCCAGATCGGTCCAGTCATGCCGGTCACGGTCCACGCCCCGTGCTTTTCGACGAGCACGAGTGTCGCTCCCGTAGCGCAATCGAAACCGCACTGGACCGCAACGGGCAACCGTGCGCTGTGACCGGTGATGGACACTCGGCCGAAGGTGATGAACTCCTCACTGCCAGGGCGCTGTGTCGGCTGGTAGTCCTTGGCCACATGCAAGAACTGCGCTGGCGGGGCCTTGGGCAGCAGGGTCAGCACCGCCCGCTGAATGGCGGCCGGGATGGGCAGTGGATCGCACGGTCCGACGAAGGCGTTGACGACGTTCGTACAGCTGTGGTCGAGAATCTCGATCGAGCTCCACGTCGGGTTGGGGCCGCCCGGGTTGGGTAATTGCCGCATCGCTGCTGCATAGATGAGAGCCTCGGTGGGCGGCGTGGTGTCCGCCGTCCGCGTGTTCGTGACACCGCCACCAACTGCGGTCCGATGGGTGGGCTGCGGCGAACGGTTGAGTGCGATCGTGAGCGGAACGGCGGCGATCAGCGCTACGGCAGCGCAGGCGCCGGAGACTGCCCACTTGCGCACCCGGTTGTGCCGGGCCTGGTCGATTACCTCGTCGGCGAGGTTGGGCCGGGTCGCGGGTGCATCTTGTGCGAGCAGGTCGAACAGCTGGCGTTCACTCATGATTCCTCCTGGCCGCGGACGCCGGAAGGTCGTACGCGGCACGTAGTTTGTTCAAACCGCGCGCGCTCTGACTGCGCACGGTCTCTGGTGAGCAACCGAGCAGGACCGCGGCTGCGGTGGGATCCAGGTCGAGCCAGTGCCGCAACACGACAGCGGCCCGCTGGCCAGCGGGTAGCGCCTGCAGGGCCGTACGGAGCCGGTCCCGATCGTCGGCCTGGGAGAACGAGTCGCGCGAGTCACGCAATTCAGGCGGGACGGCGCAGGCCTGTTCGCGCCGGCGGAAGGCCCGCCGGCCTTCGTCGGCGGCGACGGTCACGAGCACTCTGCGCACGTACTGCTCCGGGTGAGCGATCCGGGTCCAACGCGAGTAGGCCCGCAACAACGCGTTCTGCACCAGGTCTTCAGCGCCCGCGCGGTCGCCGCACAGGAGGTATGCAAGTCGCAGCAGTTCGGCCGATCGCTGCGCTACGAAGTCCCGGAACTGGTCATCACGCTGGCTCATGCTCACCCCTTCAATGACTTAGACGGGTGTGGCCGGACTCTGCGTTGCATGGCTATCTGCACTCACATCCGCTCACCGGCGCGGATCGCGACCGGTGTCGTGTTGCCCGCTGGCGCGAGCGGGCACTCCCAGACGCTGTTGTAGCGGCACGACGGGTGGTAGGCGAGGTTGAGATCGACGACGAGCCGGCCGCCCGTGCCGCCGAGATCGGCCCCCTTGGCCGTGTCGAGCAGGTAGCGACCACCGCCGTAGGTCTCGGTGCCGGCGGTGCCGTCGCGCAGCGGCAGGAACAGCCCGCCGGCGTACTGCCCCAGCCACCACACGTCGAGGGTGACCTCGATGGCCGCGAGGGTAACCCGGCCGATGCACCGCAGCCGGATGATGCCGTCATGGCGTGACTCGATCGTGCGTAGCGCCGCGCTGGCCGGCTCCAGCGGCACGTCGAAGCGCAACTGCGGGTCGTAGGGCCAGTGGGGCAGCCCGGTGCGCCGCAGCGGATCGTCGTCTGCCAACGGGCTCTGCGGGTGCTCACGAAACAGGCGGTCGCGCCCCTCACGCCAGATCCGGTGCCCGTCGGCGGGGTCAGCCTGGGCACGGACCCGGGCGTAGAGCTCGGCGACCCGACGGCGCCAGTCGGTCAGCTCGAGCGCCGTTTGCATGACTGAACGCTAACCGGACGGCCCCGATCTTCCCGGATCGGAGCGGAAGGTCCACTATGTGAGAGTTGTCGTCGCGATCGTCCGGGCCGGCCGGTGCATCCTCGCGGCGCGAGTCAGGAGTCCGACATGAGCATGAACACCTCCCGCCGCCGGTGGCTGGCAGGTTCCGTCGTCGCCGCGGCAGTGGCGCTGCTGGCGGTCGTCGTCCCGGCAGCAGCGGCCCGCCCGTCCAACTCATCGCACTCGGCGCGCCACGATAGCGGCTATCTCGCGCTCGGTGATTCGGTGGCGTTCGGCTTCCGCCCAGGGGCGCTCACCCCGACCAGCGCGTACTTGCATGCCAACAACTTCGGCGGCTATGCCGAGGCCCTGTCCGGGATCGACGCGCTGTCGCTGGCCAACGCCTCCTGCCCGGGCGAGACGTCGGGGAGCATGGTGACGCCCGGAGCCCAGAGCAACGGCTGCGAGAACTCGCTCGGCTCGCCAGTCGGGTACCGGACGAATTTCCCGCTGCACGTCGCCTACAGCGGCACCCAACTGGCCTACGCCGTCGACTACCTGCGCCACCAACCGCGCACCGGCCTGATCACCATCAGCATCGGCGCCAACGACTTGTTCGTGTGCCAGCGGACCACGTCGGATCACTGCACTGGCGCCGACTTCGCGGCGACGGTGCAGCAGATCAGCGCAAACCTGACCACGATCTTCCGGGCGCTGCGCCACGACGCGCACTACCGCGGGCGGCTCGTCACGCTCGCCTACTACTCGATCAGCTACACCGACCCGGTACAGGTGGCCGGCACCCAAGCTCTCAATACTGCGCTGACAGCAGTGACCCGCCACTTCGACGGTGTGGTGGCCGACGGCTTCGCCGCGTTCCAGCGGGCTTCGCAGTCAACCGGGGGCGACCCGTGCGCGGCGGGTCTACTCCTCACGTTGCCGGGCGGGACTTGCGACGTGCACCCGAGCCCGTACGGCCACGCGCTCCTGGCCGGTGCGATCCAGCAGGTGATCGGCCAGGACGACTGACGTCTTCGCTACCAGCCGAGTGCGTGGAGTCGGTCGTCGTCGATGCCGAAGTGATGGCCGACTTCATGCACGACGGTGCGACGGACCTCGTCAACGACCTCGTCCTCGGTGTCGCAGATGGCACAGATGGCCTTGCGGTAGATGGTGATCCGGTCGGGCAGCAGGCCGGAATAGTCCGAGAGACGCTCGGTCAGCGGGACGCCTTCGTACAGACCGAGCAGTCCCGGGGGCCCGCCGTCGAGGTCGACGGTCACCGCTACGTTGCGCATGAGCTTGCCGAGTTCAGGCGGCAGCCCGTCCAGCGCGACGCCGACCATGTCCTCGAACTGCTCACCCGCCACCACCACCATGCGGCCATTGTCCCCCGCCTACCACTCACCGGAGACCGGCCCGGATGACACTCGACAGTCTCGGCAGGCAGCCGCCGGTGCGTTCCAGTTCGCTGAGCAGGTGGCCCTCAGGCGCCGATGGCCGGTCGCTCGTGATCGTCGGGGTCGGGCGCGCCCATCGTGCCGCGGATCGTGTCGAAGATCGCCAGACCCTGACCGACCAAGCCGGAGACGATCTCGGATAGTCCGTCGGAGCCGTTGAGCACGGTGACGTTCGCCGTGGCCAGTCCCGCGGCGGCCTTCTCGACGATCTGTGGCAGTTGCTGGATGAGCAGCTGGTCCAGCGCGACGCGATTGTTCGAGGCCGCGGCGGCGGCCTGGATCTCGGTGCGCTCGGCGTCGGCCTTGGCCAGGATCCGGATCCGCTCGGCCTCGGCCTCGGCGGGCCGGATCACCTCGGCCGCGAGCTGCTGCTGGCGCAGGTCGGCCTGACGACGAGCAAGGTCGGTCTGGGCGTCGATGACCTCGCGCTGGGCCTCGGCCTGGGCGAGCGGTCCGGCCTGCGCCGCCTTGGCCTGCGCCGCCTGCGTCTGGGCGGAGTACCCGGCCTTCGTGACGGCGGTCTCCCGCTCGTACTCGGCCTGCATGCGCAGCGATTGCTGCTGTGCCTCGGCCGAGGCCTGGTCGGCGGCCGCCTGTGCGATCTGGGCCGCCTGCTGGATCCTGGCGTTGTGCGGCGCGGCCATGGCGGCGATGTAGCCGAGCTTCATGTCGTCGATCGACTGAATCTGCAGGGCGTCGACGATCAGGCCCATCTTCGCCATCTCACCCTTCGAGCCCTCGAGCACCTCGGTGGCGAGTTTCTGTCGCTCGGTGATGATCTCCTCGACGGTCATGGAGCCGATGATCGAGCGCAGGTGCCCGGCGAAGATGCGTCCGGTGAGCACCGACATCTGGTTCTGGTCGGACAGGAAGCGCTGCCCGGCGTTCACGATCGACTCGGCATCGTTGCCGACCTTGGCCGCGATGACGGCCGTGACGTTCAGCGCGATGCCCTGCTTGGTGACACAGGGCTCGGAAACCTCGGACTCGAACATCGAGAGGGTGATGAACTCGACCTTGCGGACGAACGGCAGGACGAACGCGCCGTGGCCGGTGACGACCCGGAACGGTGCACCGTCGGTCTTACCGCCCGAGATGAGCATCGCCTCGTCGGGCTGGGGAACGTGGTAACCGAACATGCTGAATTGCTCCTAGGTGGGTTGTTGGTGCTACAGCTCGAGAATGCTGTCTAGCGGGTCGGCCCACGGCGACACGACGACCGTGCGCGGGCCCAACGTGGCCAGCACAATCACCGCGGCTCCGATAGCCAAGGGGTCGGCCGAGCGGGCGATGAACGTCTCGGTGCCACCCCGGATGCGAAGCTCGACCTCGCCGGGGCCGTCCTCACCGCGGCTCGCCGTGACGATGCGGCCGGCCAACCCGATCGGTGAGGCGTCGGCCCAGCTCACGAACGCCGCCGAGTTCGCCGCCAGGGCGCGACTCGCGGCTCATCGACGCACATACCGGGAAGATAGTACGAACCGCTGCGGATCCTGCGGGCGGGCGCGGCAGGGTCTGAATTAGCAGCGTGGACACCGAGCAACCGCTGCGTGGCGGCGCGCAGAGTTAGTCGGGATTGACCACGAGCGCACTGCCACCGTCGGACCGGACCGGCTCGGCGGCGGCCTGGAACCGTCCTCCGGGCAGAATCGTGATCCCGGTGGCGTTGCCGATCCAGCTGTTCAACGGCAGCACGGGTCCTGTCTGCAGCGCGAACTTCTCGCCATATTGCGAGACCAGCGTGCTGGCGACCGGGCTGCTTATGAACTCCGCCTCGGCGAACGTGGTGGCGTTATTGCGCTGACTCGCTCGTGGTGCGGCGATGGCCTCCGGCAGCGATATCCCGAAGTCGATGTGGTTCAGCATGATCTGCAGGACCGTGGTGATGATCGTGGCACCACCGGGCGAGCCGACGGTGAAGTCGGGCCGGCCGTCCTTGAGCACGATGGTGGGGCTCATGCTCGATCGCGGCCGCTTTCCGGCTGCGGGCAGGTTCGGGTCAGGGGCCGACCCCTGCGTCGGCGCGAAGTTGAAGTCGGTCATCTCGTTGTTGAGCAGGAAGCCGCGGTTGGGAACCGTGATACCGCTGCCCGCGATCTGCTCGATGGTGTTCGTGTAGCTGACGACGTTGCCCCACTTGTCTGCCACGACGAGATGGTTCGTCTCGGGACCCTCGTGCACCGGGTTGCTTCCCGCGGCAGCAGCAGCGCACGGCGCGTACGGCGGCGTGGGCACTCCAGGTGCCACCGGCGAGTTCAGCGCGGTCTGGCCGATGAGGCAGCGACGGGTCGCCGCGTAGTTAGGGTCGAGCAGGCCCTGCTGCGGCACGCTCACCTGGTCGGGGTCGCCGATGTAGCGGTTGCGGTCGGCATAGGACAGGCGGCTGGCTTCGAGATACTGGAACAGCGCCTCGGCCCGATCCTCGCGCGACAAGGGAAAGCCGGACAGGATGTTCAACGCCTCACCTGTCGTGAGGCCGCCGCTCGACGGGGCTGCCATCCCGTAGATGTCTCGGCCCCGGTAGCTCACATGAGTCGGCGTGCGCCGCTTGGCCTGGTAGCTGCTCACGTCGCTTGCGGTCATGATGCCCGGCCGCACCGTAAGCGTGCTGCCCGGCCAGACCGGGGGGGTGCGCACGGTGCTGGCGATCTCGGAGCCGAGCGCTCCGCCGTACAGGAAGGACGAGCCCTGCCTGGCCAGTTGGCGGTAGGTGCGCGCGAGATCCGGGTTGCGCAGCGTTGAGCCGACGGGCAGCGGCTGCCCGGCAGCGGTGAGGAACAGCTTGCGGCTGCTGGTGAAGGCCTGCAGGTCGCTCAGTGCGGCCTGCTCCTGCTGCACGAAGTTCGGCGTGATCGTGAAGCCTCGCTGGGCCACCCGAATCGCCGGTTTGAGATCGGAGCCGAAACTGCGCACGCCGTAGTCGCGCACCGCGCGGTCCCAGGTGGCCACCATGCCGGGCACCCCCACCGAGAGCCCGGAATGCCGAGCCTCCTCGAAGGCAAGCGGTTGGCCGGTGGGGGGATCGATGAACAGCTGGGACGTGCACGCGGCGGGGCAGGCCTCGCGGCCGTCGATCGTGACGACGCGGTGCTGCTTGGCCAGGTAGATGACCATGAACCCGCCTCCGCCGGGTCCCGCCACGAAGGGCTCGGTGACGCCGAGCGTGGCTGCGACCGCCACGGCGGCGTCGATAGCGTTGCCTCCAGCGCGAAGCACGTCGATGCCAGCCTTGCTGGCATTGAACTCCGCTGAGGCCACGGCGCCGCCGCGGCCGGTGGCCACGGCCTGCTTTACGTACGGAGGCGCTGCGGACGCGGGAGCCGGCGCAGTCGCGAGCGACGTGGCGAGGATGACTGCCGCGGTGACAGCGAGCGGGCGGCGAATAAGCATGGAAACACCCCAAACGTTGGCGAACTATCTCGGATCTACCCGTACTCGGCGAGAGAATCACTGTCAACGGCTGCTACCTTGCGCGCATGCCCAATGACATCGTCTTGAAGACCGCCAACGCCATGCATCGCGGGCTGCTCAAGCTCAGCGGCGGACGGATCGGATGGAACGTTTCCAACATGCCCGTGCTGGAGCTGACCACCACCGGACGCAAGAGCGGGCAGTCGCGCACCGTGATGTTGACCTCGCCGTTGCAGGACGGGGATTCGATCGTCGTGGTCGCGTCCCGCGGCGGTGATGACCAGTCGCCCGCGTGGTTCCTGAACCTGCGCGACAACCCGGACGTCGAGGTTGCGCTCAAGGGCAAGCCCAAGCAGCGCATGCACGCGCACGTGGCCACGGCGGAAGAGCGCAGCCGGCTGTGGCCGCTCGTCACCGCCGAGCACAAGAACTACGCCGGCTACCAGACCAAGACCGACCGCGAGATCCCCCTCGTCCTGCTCCAGCCGGCCAAGGGCTGAAAGCCGGAACTGTCCCATGGCGCGCTGCGCGCCCGCATCGGCACCCGACACGACGTCCATGCGAACAACAACCCAGCATCGCCGTAACAAGCCGGTTCTCGGTGCGCGGCCGCCCGGTTCTTGGCAATACGGTTGACACTGGTGATACTGGGCGCATGGTCCCAGGCCTCGTCGTCAGCGTGCTGGTTCTGCTGGTCGTCCTGGCCTACCTGCTCGAGCGTCACGGTCACCGTCAGAGCGCACAGCCGGCGGCCTCCGTACTGACCGAACAGAAGCGCAACCCGTGCGCGGCGTCCTACCTGCGCGAATCGATCGCCACCTCACTCGTGCACGACGCGCACCACCCGGGCTACTCCGGCCGGCGACGCTGAACGCTCGGGATACCGGGAGATGAGTGACAAGCTGGTCTCCGACGCCTTCTGACGCGAGCCCCAAGCCTTCGTTACCGTGCTACGAGTGGGAGTGAGCCTTCTGCCGGTCGATGCGCAGCGGATCCTCGTCTACGGCGTAACTGGCTCCGGCAAGTCCGTCCTGGCCGAACGAGTCAGCCGCCTCACCGGCATCCAATGGCATCCGGTCGACGAGCTCACCTGGGAACCGGGCTGGGTCGCGGTGCCGATCGACGAGCAGCGCCGTCGAATCGAAGCGATCTGCGAACGACCGGAATGGATTCTTGACACCGCGTATGCCGGGTGGCTCGACGTGCCGCTGGCTCGGGTACAGGCCATCGTTGGGCTGGACTACCCGCGTTGGTTCTCGCTGCAGCGACTGGTACGCAGGACCTTCGCCCGGCTGATCGACAGACGTCCGGTCTGTAACGGCAACCACGAGTCACTTCGTGGCATCTTTTCTCGCGACGCGATCATTGCGTGGCACTTCAAGTCCTTTCCCCGCAAGCGCGAACGGATCCGTCAGTGGAGCGACGATCCGCTGGCTCCCCCAGTCATCCGGCTGAGCTCCGCACGCCAGACCCGACGGTGGCTCGCCGGAGTGGCCGGCCAACTGCGCTGACTACTCCCGCTCGACCCGGGCGACTGTGGTGCGCTCGGCCACGCCCTTGAGCGCGCGGCGCCGGGCACGCAGCACCCGGACGCCGGACAGCTCCCCCGCCGCGGCCAGCGTGTCGCCGGTGACCAGCACCTGGCCACCCTTGGCCAGCGCGGTGACCCGGGCGGCGACGTTGACGACGTTGCCGATCAGGTCGTCGCTGGTTACCACGACTTCGCCGGTGTGCAGGCCGGCGCGCAAACGTAACGGCAGGGGTGCGCAGTCGAGCAGTTGGAGCGCGGCCCGGACCGCGGATGACGCCGAGGGGAAGACGAGCATGAGGCCGTCGCCGATGTGTTTGACGATCCGGCCACCCCATTGCCGCACGATCGGCGAGGCCATCCGGTGGTGCTCCGCCAGCAAAGCCAGCGCGGCGTCGTCGCCGTGCGCCGACGTGTATCTGGTGAAGCCCTCGAGGTCGGTGAAGACGACGGTCGCCGCACTGGTCGTGTCGCGCCCGCCGCGCTTGTGACCGCGATCCCAGAACACGTCCCACGCCAGCAGTTGCAGGGCGTTGAGCCCCACACTGGCCAGCGCCGACGGGTATTTCTCGACCGTGCGCTCCATCAGTCTGCGCATCACCTCGAGGGGTGGAGCGACCGACGGCGCATGCTGCGAAGGCTGATCGAGCCAGTGCGGGTCGATGACGCCGACCTCGAGGGCGACGTCGCGCACCCCGGGGCTGTTGTCGATCAGTCTCGCGAGGCGTTCGGCCACTGCTTTCGGCTGTGGGTCGGGGTTCGCGTCCTCGGACGGGACGGCGACGTCCTTGGCTGCTCGCGGCCGCACAGTCACCGCGGTCCGACGAGAGCGTCGATGAGCGATGATGCCGTCGGGCAGCGCTCGAGCAGGTCGCCCACATGGGCCTTGGTACCGCGAAGTGGTTCGAGCATGGGCACCCGGACGAGCGACTCACGCCCGACGTCGAAGATCACTGAGTCCCACGACGCCGCAGCGACCGACGGGCCGTAACGGCGCAGGCACTCGCCGCGGAAGTAGGCGCGGGTGTCATCGGGCGGGCAATTCATCGCGGTGGCCGCGGCGTCGCTCGGCAGGAGTGT
>JBDTXT010000020.1:0-14203 GCA_040006035.1 Pseudonocardiales bacterium
GAGTAGCTGGTGCAGGTGATGTTCAGCGCCTGACCGTCGAGCGGGATGGACAGCGGGTAGAGACCATCCAGGCGCGCGCCGTTCCAGTACATCTGCTTGCGCGGGCCGGGCACGTTCGAGATGACCAGGTTGAACGGCGGGCGCACGACCCCGTTGAGCCGCAGCGCCGACTGCACCACCAGCGGGCTCATGCCGATGGCGCTCATGGCCAGGATCTGCGTCTGACTCAGCCCCTTGAGCGAGTCCTTACCGTCTGTCATCGAGTCGTGGACGGTGCGCAGCCGCAGTCCGGGGTCGTCGAACTGGGTGCCCAGGTTGCACAACACGGCCCCCACGGCGTTGCCCCCGCCGTCGGATGACGTCTGCTCGGTGTGCAGCGACACCGGAACCATCGCGATCAACGCCTGCTCGGGCAGCGCGTCCAGGCTCTGCATGTAGGCACGCAGCGCACCTGAGCACAGCGCAAGCACGACGTCGTTGATGGTCACCTCGCCGGCCTTGCTGATCTGCCTGATGCGCTCCATCGGCCAGGACTGGGCCGCGAAGCGACGGGCACCCGCGATCGGCACGTTGAACATCGTTTTCGGTGCCGCGAACGACAGCGAACCGCCCTGTTCGTTCAGGCCGCGGTTGACGCTGCGCGCCAACGCCGGGACGAGACCCGCCGCCTCGCCGATCACCTCGAGCGCGCTGCGCACGGCAGAGAACGGCAGCGGAGGCAGCGCGTTGCCCTCGGGGTTGCGCGGCGGCCGCTCGAGCTCGCGCAGCGCCCACGGCGGCGGCATGTCGCGCTGGGCCGGATCCTCGCTGAGCATCCGGGACAGCAGCCGAGTCGCGGCCACCCCGTCGACGAGCGCGTGATGGACTTTGAAGTACAAGGCGTAGCGGCCGTCCTCGAGTCCCTCGATCAAGTGGGTCTCCCACAGCGGACGGTTGCGATCGAGCAGCGTGGAGTGCAGCCGCGAGCACAGCGCGAGCAGTTCGCGTACCCGACCAGGGTGGGGCAGGGCGTTGAACCGCACGTGGTGCTCGAGGTCGAACTCGCGGTCGGTCTGCCAACCCCATTGGCCAAGCGAAGTGATCGAGCGGTTGGGCCGCTTCTGGAACAGGGGCGCCACCTCGTCAGCGGTGATCGCCGCGTCGAACATCGAGCGGACGTCGATCGCGTTCGCACCGTCAGGTGGCTGGAAAAGTTGCAGGCTGCCGACGTGCATCGGGTGTTCGCGGGACTCGATCATCAAGAACATCGAGTCGGTGGGCGACATGGGCAGCAGCATGAGGTTCTCTCGGATCAGCGAAGCATCCTTGGGGGCTTCGGTTGCCCGTGATTCTCGCACTGACCCACGATCGCTGCAGCGCGACCACCCACACGTCACAGGCTGGCCGGGTCAGGGCGCAACTGGGTACGGTCGGCACAACGTGCCGTTGTGCGGTGTTGGTCACGAGAGGGGCGCATCATGGATTTTGACGGTTTGAAGGACAAGGCCGAGGGTTTCGTCGGCGAGCACGGCGATCAGATCGAGAAGGCCGTCGACAACGCCGAAGAGTTCGCGAAGGACAAGGTGTCCGGACACGACGAGCAGATCGACCAGGCCGTCGAGAAGATCAAGGGCCTGATTCCCGATCGCGAATCACCCTCGCAGTAATCACCGCAGTACTCACCGCGCTCGGTGCGACGTGCACCTGCCCGTGCGCATCGACACAGCGGTCGTAGTCGTGGGTCGGCGCGTCGGCGTGGTCGGCCTGCAAGGTGACATGCCCGATGCCGTAGCGCTCGGCCAGCAGCAGTCGCAGTCGCGAGCTCACCTCATGACAGTCGCGCGGTGCAGCCACCAGGACGTGCGCGGAGACGGCGGACTCCCCCGAGCCGATCTGCCACACATGCAGATCGTGCAGTTCGGCCACGCCGTCGGTCGAAGCTAGCTCGGCACCGAGCACGTCTGGGTCCACGCCGCGGGGGGCCCCTTCGAGGAATACGCGCCCGGCGGCGCGCACGAGGCTCAATCCCGTCCACGCCATCAGTCCCGCGACGGCGAACGACGCGACCGCGTCGGCCCGCGTCCAACCGGTGGCCAGGATGAGCACGCCCGCCACGAACGTCGCCGCGAAGGCCCAGATGTCAGTGACCAGATGGGCCAGCACGCCACGCACGTTCAGGCTGGCCCGGTCGGCCCGGCTCGCGAGCCAGGTGGCCAGTAGGTTTACGGCGACGCCGGCCAGGGCCACGACGGTGACCACGCCGCCGTGCACTGCCCCCGGATGGAGCAGTCGGCGCACCCCCTCGACGGTGAACCACAGGGCCAGCAACAACAAGGTGATCCCGTTGGCCTGGCCGGATAACGCGTCGACCCGCGCGAATCCATACGTGTAGGCACCCTTGGCCGGGCGTTGCGCGATCTTGGCAGCGATGACCGCGACGAGAAGCGCGGCCGCATCGGTGATCATGTGCCCGGCGTCGGTGATCAGCGCGAGTGAGTGCGCCAGGACGCCGGCGATCACTTCGAAGATCATGAACACCACGACGACCACGAACGCCGCCAGCAGCCAGCGCCGATCCGCACGCACCGACGCGGCGGGCAGGTGACTGCGACTGCCGTGCTCGTGGCTCACCCGTCCAGGGTCACACACGCTGCAGCGTTGCGCCCAGCGACGTGCGGGTAGGCCATCCCCATCGCGATGCGGACCTCGCCCAGGGTGCGCTCGGCGATGTCGTTCGCGACGGCGGTGCCGCGGGCCAGCACCCGCCGGACGTCAGCCGGCCCTACACCTCGCCGTCGCTGCTGGATCGGCGCCAGGAACTCGCAGATCGCCTGCGTCACGACGTCCTTCAGCCCAGTCGCCCCACCGGAGCCAACCGTGGCCGCGATGTCCGCCGGGTCTCGGCGCGAGCACAGCCCCGCGGTGCGCAGCAGGTTCGCGACGAAGGGCCGTCGCTCGGGCTCGAACGTGATAATGCGCTCCGAGTCGGTGCGTGCGACGCGGATCTTGGCCGCCACCACGTCCGCGGGGTCGGTGAGCGAGATCCCGTTGCCGAGGCTCTTGGCCATCTTGCGGCCATCGAGCCCGGCGAGCACCGGGGCCTCGCCGAGCAGCGCGTCGGGCAGGGCGAACACCGTGCCGTAGCGCTCGTTGAAGCGCCGGGCGATGGAGCGGGTCAATTCCAGATGCGGCAGTTGGTCGCGACCGACCGGCACCAGATCAGAGTGACAGAACAGCACGTCGGCAGCCTGGTGCACTGGATAGGTGAACATCAGCCCGTTGACGGTCGCCCGCCCAGCCAGGCTGATCTCCGCTTTCACGGTCGGATTTCGCAGCAGTTCGCCCATCGAGACCAGGGACAGGAACGGCAGCAGCAACTGATTCAGCGCTGGCACCGCGCTGTGCGGGAAGATCACCGTCTCATCCGGGTCAAGACCGCAGGCGAGGTAGTCGAGCACCAGCCCGGACACGGTCTGGTGCAGGTCGCCCGGATGGTCGCGATCGGTGATGACCTGGTAGTCGGCGATGACCAGAAAAATCTCGTGGCCCTCGTGTTGCAGCCGGACCCGGTTGGCCAGAGTGCCGAAGTAGTGGCCGAGGTGCAGGGCGCCGGTCGGCCTGTCGCCGGTGAGAATGCGGGACATGGATGCCTCCTGGGTACAGGGCCGTCCGCATCCGGGCACAACAAGGGCCGTCCGATTGCGGACGGCCCGGGGTGAGTGAGCGCAGCGGGAGATGCCGTCCTAGTCGGACGGCCACCACATCACGCGACACAGGGTCATGGCCGGAATGCTACCTGCGAACTGGTCGCCGCCGGGACTCACCAGCCGGCGTGGACCGGACGCCCCTCTGCGTAGCCCGCGGCACTCTGGATCCCGATGAGCGCACGCTCGTGAAACTCGGCCAGCGTGGTGGCGCCGGCGTACGCGCACGAGGAACGCACGCCGGCCACGATCGAGTCGATGAGGTCCTCGACGCCGGGACGCTCCGGATCGAGATACTGCCGCCCAGAGGAGATGCCCTCTTCGAACAAGGCCTTGCGGGCCCGGTCGAAGGCGCCCTCGCCACTGGTGCGGTTAGCCACCGCCCGCGCCGACGCCATCCCGAAGCTGTCCTTGTACTGGCGGCCGTCGGCAGTTGTGTGCAGGTCGCCCGGCGATTCGTAGGTGCCCGCGAACCAGGACCCGATCATCGCAGCCGAGGCACCCGCCGCCAGGGCCAGGGCAACATCGCGGGGATGGCGCACCCCTCCATCTGCCCACACGTGCTTGCCGAGCACACGCGCCGCAGCCGCGCACTCCAGCACGGCCGAGAACTGCGGTCGCCCGACGCCGGTCATCATCCGCGTCGTGCACATGGCACCCGGCCCGACACCCACCTTGACGATGTCGGCGCCCGCTGCCACGAGATCGCGCACACCGTCGGCGGAGACCACGTTTCCGGCCGCCACCGGAACCGCCGGCCCCAGCTTGCGGACTTCGGTCAACGCGTCGAGCATGCGTTGCTGGTGGCCGTGGGCGGTGTCGACGACAAGCACATCGACCCCGGCCTCGAGTAGCTCGGCGGCCTTCCCGCCTACGTCGCCGTTCACTCCGATCGCCGCTGCCACCCGCAGCCGGCCCGCGGCGTCCACAGCCGGTTGATAGATGGTTGCGCGCAGCGCGGCGGTCCGGGTGAGGATGCCGACCAGCGTGCCGTCGGCCGCGACGACCGGGGCCAGCTTGCGCCGGGCGGCGTCGAGTTCGTCGAACGCGCCCTGCGGATCCACGGGATCACGCAGTATCAGCGGGTTCGCCGTCATTACCTGGTGCAACTGCGCGAAGCGGTCACTGCCCAGGCAATCGGCCTCGGTGACCACGCCCACCGCAGCGCCGCGGTCATCGACGACGATGACCGCGCCGTGCGCGCGCTTGGACAGCAGCGCGAGCGCATCACTGACCGGACTCTGCGGCGAGAGGGTCAGGGCGGTGTCGACGACGAGGTGACGCCGCTTGACCCAGCCCACGACCTCGCGGACCACCGGGACCGGGATGTCCTGAGGCAGGACCGCCAGCGCGCCGCGGCGGGCCACGGTCTCGGCCATCCGGCGGCCGGCGACCGCGGTCATGTTCGCCACGACGATCGGGATGGTGGCGCCGCTGCCGTCGGTGGTGCTCAGGTCGACATCGAATCGGGAGGCCACGTCGGAGCGGGCGGGGATCATGAAGACGTCGTCGTAGGTCAGCTCGAACGGTGGGATGGGGTCAACGAAGCGCACGAGGCAGTTTATCCGCGTTCGCCACGCCATAAGGTGGGCCCGGTGTTGGCGGTCTTCGATATCGACGGGGTGGTGGCCGACGTCCGGCACCGGCTGCACCATCTGGACCGGCCGAAATCCTGGTCGGCGTTCTTCGCGGCCGCAGATCACGACACGCTGCTCCCCGAGGGTGCCCGCCTGGTCGCCGAGCTGGCCCGCGAACACGAGATCGTGTGGCTCACCGGGCGGCCGGCCTGGCTGCGCAACACCACTACCGCGTGGCTGGCCCGATTTGGCTTGCCCGGGACGGAATTGCACCTGCGGCCGGATCGCGATCACCGACCAGCCCGGCAGTTCAAGGTGGCGGTGCTGCGGCGACTCGCATCGCGCGACGTCGCGGCATTCATCGATGACGACCCTGAAGTCATCAGCGCCGCGACCGCGGCCGGTTTTCCGGCTGTGCTGGCCGACTGGGTGCCCCGCGACGCCGCATTGCGCGATGCCCAGGAGCGGCTCGGGCGGACTTGAAGTGGCCGCGTATCGTGGTTGAAAGGTTACTGGCGGATGACAATTTGACGTTATCTTAACATGATATGTCTGCTATGGGACCAAATGGGGAGCGTTACCCAAGCGCGCCTGCTGGACAAGATCAGAAAACCGCGCACACTTGTGACGTAAGCAACCACTGGAAGCGATTACAGGAAAGATTAATGATTACCGACTCGATGCCGGATAACCCGGCTCGCCCCGCCTGCCGCCACACCCCGGCGTGCCCCACTGCCGATGCCTCCGATCGCGATGCAGCGCATGTGATCTCTGCGCACCCGGAGCAGGGGTGGAGCTTGCTCTGCAACGGCATCGTCCTCTTCGAGGACTTCGGCGAACTGCTCCCGAACGGACAGAGTAGCGGCGGGCGACACGGTGCCCTGGCTAGCTGCTCCCCGCACCGTCAGGCCAGCTAACTAGCCCTGCACGTGGCGCCGCCGCCGGACAAGACCCGGACCCACCAGGCGGGCCAGCAAGTACATCGCAAAACTGATCGCGGTGATGAACGCACTCGCCGGCACGTTGGTGGTGTTCAGCCTCGTCAGGCTCACTAGCAGGCCGCCGTCCCCGGCCAGCAGCGCGAACATCACCGACAACCCCGCCACGACGGCCGGGCGCGAGGAGAGCCGGTGCGCCGCCGCGGCGGGCGTGATGGCCAGACTCAGCACCAGCAAGGTCCCCACGATCTGGGCCGCCTCGGTCACGGTGACCGCCAGGACGAACAGGAACACCAGCCCGGCGAGCTTCACCGGCACCCCGCGCGCCGCCGCGACCTCGGGGTCGACCGAGGCGAACAGCAGCGGCCGATACAGCACCAGGATCGCGAACAGCACCACTCCCGCAACCATGAGCAGCAGCACGAGCTGAGCGTTGCTCACCCCGAAGATCTGGCCGAACAGAATGTTCTGAGCCGCCCTGGCCGACGCGTGATAGCGGCTGAGCAGGAACACGCCCACACCGAGGCCGAAGGCCAGCGTCACCCCGATGGCCGCGTCGCGTTCGCCCTCGCGCACACCGAGCAGGCCGATGCCCGTCGCGACGACGAGGCTGCCCAGCAGCGCCCCGAGAACCGCATTGTCAGCCCAGACCAGCCCGGCCACGGCGCCGGTGAACGACAGTTCCGAGACACCATGCACCGCGAACGCCGCCCGGCGGGTGACGACGAACGGTCCGATGAGCCCGCTGATGATCGCCACCAGCGTGGCGGCGATGAGGGCGTGCTGCACGGCGGGCAGCTGCAGGTAGACCCCTAGACCCATGAGCGCGGCCCGGCCGAATCGTGGTCGTGATCGTCGCCCACCGGATGATGGTGGTGCGAGCCGTCGGCGTCACCGTGTGCCGAATCAGGTGCGCCGATGACCACGATGCGCCCGCGAACGCGCAGGACGTCGACCTCGGTCTCGTACAGCGCCGACAGCGTTTCACTCGTCATGATCTCATCGGGTGACCCGATCGCCCACTTGCTACCCGCGAGGTACAGGACCCGGTCGACCATGCCGAGGATCGGGTTGATCTCGTGCGTGACGAACACGACCGACGTTTCGGCCTCGCGGCGGCGCGCGTCGATCAGCGCGCTGGTCGCCTGCTGGTGGCTCAGGTCCAGGCTCAGCAGCGGCTCGTCGCACAGCAGCACGCTCGGGTCGCCCAGCAGGGCTTGGGCGATTCGGAGCCGCTGCTGCTCGCCCCCCGAGAGCCGGCCCAGCGGCGCGTCCGCGTACCCGGTCGCTCCCACGGCGGCGATGGCCCGCTCGACCTGCTGGCGCCTGTTCCGGCTCGGCAGCCCGGTCCCCCAGCGGTGACCGTCCAGGCCGAGGCGGACCAGGTCGCGGCCGCGCAACGCCACGTCGCGCTCGAAGGCCTTCTGCTGTGGGACATAACCGATATGGGTGCTGCCGCGTCTCGGCGTCTGCCCACACACCTCGACCATGCCCGAGGACAGCGACTGCAGGCCGAGCAGGACCTTCACCAGGCTCGTCTTGCCGCTGCCGTTGGGTCCCAGCACGGCGAGGAACTCGCCCCGCGCAACGTCGAGGTTCAGGCCGGCCCACAGTTGCCGGTCGCCGAAGCGCAGCGTCGCGCCGCGCATCCGGACGGTCGCATCCTCAGCCACCGAGGGCCGCCAGCAGGTCGCTGGCCTGGTGTGCCTGCCAGGTCTGGAAGTTCGCTTCGGTGCTGGGCAGGATCTCGGTCATGCTCACCACCGCGACGCCGGCGCTGGTGGCCAAGTCACGCAGGTGCTTGGTGGCCGAGTCGCTCACCTGGGCGTTGTAGATCAGCACCCGGACTGTGTGCTGGCTCAGCGCGTCCTCGAACGCGGCGTTGTCACCCGGGCTGGGGTCATTGCCGTCCTCGAGCGACAGCGAGAATGACTCGGGCGTCGCGAGCTTCAGCCCCGCCGCGGCGACCAGATAACCCGGGACCCGCTCGGTATAGGCCACTGCGTTGCCCGCGTACTTCGTCTTGATCTGATGCACGACGCGGACGACCTTCTGCTCGCCCGAGAGAAACTTGGTGAGGTTGGCCTGGAAGGTGCTCGCGTCGGCCGGCGCGGCCTTCGCCAACGCGTTCTTGATGGCGTGAGCGGCCGTGATCACGTCGGCGGGGTTGTACCAGAGGTGCGGGTTCGGATTCGCCCCATGTTCGCCGACGAGGTCGCCCACATTCAGCACGGTTCGCCTCGCGCTGGGTGCGGCCGAGGTCAGCTTGGTCAGGAAGTCGTCGTAGCCCAGGCCGTTCTCGACGACGACGTTCGCCTGCGCGACGGCGGCCGCATCGTCCACTGTCGACTCGTATTCGTGCGGGTCGGCACCAGAATCATTGATGATCGACGTCACCGTGACTCGGTCGCCACCGATCTGCGCGGCGATGTTGCCCCAGAAATTCTCCCCCGCGACGAGCCGCACCTTGCCGTGCGACGAGGCGGTGACTGAGCCGCAAGCGGTGAGTGCCAGCAGGCAGCAACTTCCCAGCGCGACCAGAGCGCGTGCGCCACTCCTCGGAATTGCCACGCCTTCGATCGTACTGGATATGACAACCGTTCCCAATACCGGGAGGGTCCCGTCAACCGCGGAAGGTGCTGCGCCCGTGGTCGCCGAAGGGCTCATCACGCTCGCGCACGGCCTGCCGAAAGCCTTGGGTGGCGGCGATTTCGGCGAATCCGTAGCCCTCCCGGGTGTGCCGAGAGATCCCGTCGAAGACCGTGCTGATCATCGCGCTGTTGGCGATGCCTTTCGCCAGCAACGCCGAGTTCAGCGCCAACTTGACCATGACGAGCTGGTTGATCGGCAGCCGGGCGATCCGGTTCACCAGGTTCTCGGCGCGCTCGTCGAGTTCGTCCGCGGGCGGCGCCTCGACGACCAGCCCCCAGTCGGCCGCCTCGGCTCCGCTGATCGTGTCGCCGGTGAACAGCAGTCGTTTGGCCCGCTGGTCACCGAGCCGGTGCGCCCACATGCCCGCCGCGGGCACTCCCCACACGCGGGTCGGGGGGTAGCCGATCTTGGTGTCGGCCGCCGCGATGATCTGATCGGCGTATAGCGCGATGTCGGTGCCGCCGGCCACGCAGTAGCCGTGCAGCTTCACCACGGTCGGCTTGTCGGCGTGCAGCAGGCTCGCGAAGCCCCGGTTGCAGCGGCTGATCATCGCGTAGTCGATCATCGGATCCCAGGCCCGCGACGGCTCGTGGTTGCGCCCCTGCACGAGCGGATCGAGCACCGTGCCCGCTCGGGACTCAGCCGGGTCGTCTCCAACCATCCCCTGCTCTGCGAAGATGCCCAGGTCGTAACCGCCGCAGAAGCCGGTGCCACGCCCGGAGACGAGCATGACGTGCACGCGCGGATCCAGGTCCGCGCGCTCCACGGCATGGGCCAGTTCGCCCGGCGTGTCAGCGGTGATCGCGTTGCCTTGCTCAGGACGGTTGAACGTGATGCGGGCGATGCGACCGGTGACCTCGAAAGTCAGGGTGCGGTAGGCATGCTCGTCGTCTGGGCCGGGCGGTAACCCGGCGAACAGCGAGTCCGGACCGTCGGTCAGCCCGTCATGCCAGCGGTTGTCGCTCACGAGTCCTCGACCCGGGCCCGGTCCAGGATTGCGGCGGTGTCCAGACCGGTGGGCAGCGTGCCGTAGGCAGCGCCCCAGTCTCCGTTCAGCCGCGACGCATTGAAGGCGTCGGACACAGCCGGGTGGCCGTGGCGCAGCAACAGCGAGCCCTGCAGGATCAACGCCATCCGCTCGACGATCCGCCGAGCTCGGTATTGCATGTCGTCCGCATTGCTTCCAGCATCGGAGAACTCCTTTCGCAGCAAGGCCAACGCATCGTCGAAGCGCGGGTCGGCGCCGGCAGCGAGGTCGAGTTCGCCGAAGAACGCCTCGATCGTGTCGGGCTCCTTGACCATCGCCCGCAGGGTGTCCAGCGCGGCCACGTTGCCTGAGCCCTCCCAGATCGAGACCAGCGGCGCCTCGCGGTACAGGCGCGGCATCCCGGACTCCTCGATGTAACCGTTGCCGCCGAGGCACTCGAGCGACTCGGCCGCATGCGTCGAGAATCGCTTGCACAGCCAGTACTTGGTGACGGCGAGTCCGACCCGGCGGAAGGCGATCTCGGCCGCGTCGCCACGCACCGCCCGGTCGACGGCGCCGGCCAGGCGCATCACCACCGTCGTCGCTGCTTCGGAGTCGACGGCGAGGTCGGCCAGCACGTTTACCATGGCGGGCTGCTCGAGCAGCCGGGCACCGAAGACCGAGCGGTGGGTGGCGTGGTGGATCGCGTTGGCCACGCCGGTGCGCATGCCGCCGGCCGCCATGAGCGCGCAGTCCAGCCGGGTCATGTTGACCATCTCGATGATCGTGCGCACTCCGCGGCCCTCGTCGCCCACCAGCCATCCCGCCGCGTCGTCGTACTCGACCTCCGCTGAGGCGTTGGACTTGTTGCCGAGCTTGTCCTTCAGCCGCTGCAGGTGGAATCCGTTGCGGGCCCCGTCGGGCAGCACCCGCGGGACCAGGAAGCAGGACAGACCTCCGGGCGCCTGCGCGAGGGTGAGAAAGAGGTCCGACATCGGGGCGGAGGTGAACCACTTGTGGCCGGTGAGCCGGTAGCTGCCATCGGCGTCGGGCACCGCACGGGTGGTGTTGGCCCGCACATCCGAGCCACCCTGCTTCTCGGTCATCGACATGCCCGCGATCAGGCCACGTTTGGTGAGGGGCGCGCGCAGCTCGGGGTCATACACCCGGTTGGTCAGCAGCGCTTCGTACTGCGCCGCGATGGCCGGCGCCGCCCGCAGCGCCGGCACCACCGCGTAGGTCATCGAAATCGGGCACAGGTGCCCGGCGTCGGCCACTCCCCACGCCATGAGCTTCGCCGCGCGGGCCACATGTGCCCCGGTGCGCTCGTCGGCCCAGGGCGCGCCATGCAAGCCGTGCTCGATGGCTGTTCGCATGAGGTCGTGATATTGCGGCAGGTACTCGACCTCGTCTATGCGGTTGCCGAAGCGATCGTGCGTGCGCAGCACGGGCGGGTGCTCATTGGCCAGCCGGCCCCACTCCTGCGCTGGATTGCCGGCGGCGAGCTGCCCCAGCGCGCGGACCTCTGAATCGGCCCAGCCGGCGCCTTCTCGGTGCAGGCCCTCGAACAACGCCGGGTGCGCGGAAGTGTCGTGGCCGGTGATGGGTGGAACCTGGTTGGTGACCTCATGGGTGCGTGGCATCGGCTACTCCTAGCGCTTGGATGGCGAACGTGATCAGTGTCGGGACGGTGTCGGGATCTTCGCTGCCGCGCGCCAGCGGGCCAACGAGCGCCTCGCCGATCGCACCCACGAGGGCAGCGGCTACGACGTCGGCATTCTGCGGCGGCACTTCGCCGCTCATGACACCTTCGGCGACAACCTCGAGGATGACGTCACGGAAGGCGGTGCGGAACTCCAGGCGCAGTGCGTCGACGACCGGGTCGACGGGTTCGGCCAGTAGCGCGTATGCCAGCCGCGGTGCCTTCAGGGCCCGGCTGGCGAAGGTCTCGATCACGGCCGCCGTCCGCGCCACGACGCCGTCGGCGGCGGCGAGCGCCGCTCGCACCGCATCGACTTCGCGACCAGCCACCGCCCGGAACACCTCGCCGACCAGTTCGGCCTTGCCGTCGAAGTGGCGGTAGACGGTGCCGGCCGCAATCCCGGCTTGGGCGGCGACCGAGGTCATCGAGCAGCCGGCGTAGCCGTGCTCGGCGAGTAACGACCCGGCGGCGGTGACGATCGCTTCGCGTTGGGTGTCGAGCCGAGCCTGGATCTCGGGCGTTCGGCGGTACGGCACAATAGAAGTGAATCAGCATTCACTGCTTCGCGCAAGACGCCTCTGTTCGTGGCCGGTGCCGCCCATCTCGACCCGGTTAATGCGGGTGGCGAGATTGGGCGGCGTCACTGTGTGCGGTGCTCGTCCACACGATCGAGGAGCACTCGCGGCACCGAGGTCACGCCGGCCGGTTGCGGCAGCGGATTCGACGTGTGTCGGCCAGTAGCAACCCAACGGCAGTGTGACGCCACCTGCTGCCTAGGCTGGGCCGCATGCAGATCAAGGGTTCCGCGGTCCTGCTCACCGGGGCGACGGGCGGCATCGGGCATGCGATCGCGCGTGCGCTGCACGCGAAGGGCGCGCACCTGTTGCTCACCGGCCGGCGCACCGACGTCCTCGCCGGTCTGGCGTCGGAGATCAAGGCGGAGGTCATTGCGGCCGACCTCAGCGATCGGGCGTCGCTCGATTCGCTCATCGCGGCGGCGAGCAACGTCGAGATCGTGATCGCCAATGCCGGCCTACCCGGCTCGGGCCCGCTGCTCGACTTCGACCAGGACGACATCGACCGTTGCCTCGAGGTCAACCTGCGCGCACCGATGGCGCTGTGCCGGGCACTCGCACCGGGCATGCTTCAGCGCGGCCGCGGGCATTTCACCTTCATCAGTTCGCTGTCCGGAATCGCGTCGGCCGGTGGCTCGTCGGTCTACAGCGCGACGAAGTTCGGCCTGCGCGGTTTCGCCCACGGCGTGCGCCAGGATCTGCATGGCACGGGGGTGGGCGCATCGGTGGTGCTACCCGGCTTCATCCGCGACGCCGGCATGTTCGCCGAGAGCGGCACGAAACTGCCCAGGGGCATCCGGACCAGCACACCCGAGGACGTCGCCGCGGCGGTGCTCAAGACCATCGTCAAGGACAAGGCAGAGATCGTCGTCGCCCCACCCGAGATGCACGCGGGCGCGCTGGTGGCCTCCGTCGCGCCTGGCCTGGCCGCCGCGATCTCGCGGCGCTCCACCGCCGGTCGCATCGCCGAGGACATGGCGCTCGGCCAGCGCGCAAAGCGCTAACTGCTGCCGGCGGGACTCTTCTCCGCTGGCGACCGCTCCCCGTTACTGTTCCCCGCTGGCGACCGGTTGACGGCCACCAAACCGAGCAGCAGCGGGGAAACCAGGATCGCTCGCTAGGCGGAGCAGGCGGCGCAGCGGCCGAAAAGCTCGACGGTGTGATCGACCTGGGTGTAGCCGTACTTCTCGGCCACGGTGTCGGCCCAGCGCTCGATCGCCCGGCCCTCGATCTCCTCGGCCCGGCCGCAGTTGCGGCAGACCAGGTGATGGTGGTGGCCCGGCCCGGGCTCGCCGCAGTACCGGTAGGTCGTCTCACCCTCGGGGGTATGGATGACGTCGACCAAGCCTGCGTCGGCAAAGGACTGCAGGTGCCGGTAGACCGTCGAAAGCCCCACCGACTCGCCCTGGGTGCGCAGCGCCGCGTACACGTCCTGGGCGCTGCGGAATCCGCCCGCCGCGCTGAGGGCCTCGCGAACCGCGCCGCCCTGCCGGGTCGCCCGGTGCCTGGTTGCCGCCATGATCACCAGCCTACCGGTAATCATTCCCGTTAGTCGGTTGAGTGGGGCGAAAGTCCTTGATCATCTTGGGGTTATGGTCGGAATATCGCGCCCGCCACGAGATGATCACGGCCGCGGGTGCTGCCGACCGAGGTCAGCGGGGGTCAGGCGTATTCAGACACCGGCGGGCAGGAGCAGACCAGGTTACGGTCACCGAACGCGCCGTCGATCCGACGCACCGGCGGCCAGTACTTCGCGGCCGGATTCACACCGGCCGGGAAGGCGGCCTCACCACGCGAGTAGGGATGCGCCCACTCGCCCATGAGGCAGGCCGCCGTGTGTGGCGCATTGGCCAGCGGGTTGTCACCGGCCGGCCACTGTCCTGCGCCCACCCGGTCGATCTCGGCCTTGATAGCGGTCATCGCCGCGATGAAGCGGTCCAACTCGGCCAGGTCCTCGGACTCGGTCGGCTCGACCATCAGCGTGCCTGCCACCGGGAAAGACATCGTCGGCGCATGGAACCCATAGTCGATCAGTCGCTTCGCGACGTCGTCGACGGTGACGCCCGTCTCGCGGGTGATCGCCCGCAGGTCGAGGATGCATTCGTGCGC
>JBDTXT010000021.1:0-13566 GCA_040006035.1 Pseudonocardiales bacterium
CGTTCGTCGTGTTCACCGCGTCGGTCCTGCTCCTGGTCGGCTTCGGCCTCTACGAAGCCTTCATCGCCGCCACGCCGATGATGCCGATGCGGATCTTCGAGAACGGCAGCCGTCTCGGCACCTACCTGGTGATGCTGGTCGTCGGTGCCGCGATGTTCGGCATGTTCTACTTCATCACCTTCTTCATCCAGGGCGTACGGGACTACAGCGCCCTCAAGACCGGCTTTGCGTTCCTGCCGATCGCCTTCGTCATCGGCATCACGTCACAAATCGTCGCCAAGCTGCTGCCCAGGTTCGGGCCCAAGCCACTGATCGTCATCGGCACGGGCATTCTGACCGTCGCCCTGTTGTGGCTCTCGACGGTCGACGCGCACTCCAGCTACCTGGGCAAGCTGCTGCCCGGCATGCTGGTGCTCGCCTTCGCCATGGGCTTCTTGTTCGTCCCGCTGACCACGGTCGCGGTATCCAAGGTCGCCGACACCGATGCCGGCTTGGCCTCGGCGTTGCTGAACGTCGGCCAGCAGGTCGGCGGCGCGATCGGGCTTTCCGTGCTCGCGACGGTGTTCGCCACCTCGGCCAAGAGCTACGCCAGCGACCACAGCGGGAATCTGCAGCAGGCCATCGGCAAGCTGCCGGCCGCGCTGCGTGCACCGCTCGGTGGGTTCGTCAAGAATTCAGGGGGCAACGGTCTGCAATCGTCGGACATCAAGAAGTTCGTCAGCGGCCTCCCGGCGAGCGAGCGCGGCCCGGCGTCCGGGTTCTTCAACGGCCCGTACAAGGATTTCGCTCACGATCTGCAGGCGCACGCCTCCGGACAGGGGTTCTTCGCGGGCGCGATGTTCGCCGTCGCTGCCATCCTGATCGCCGTGTTCGTCATCAAGATCAAGAGGGAAGAGGTTCCGACCGAGCCACCGGCCGAGGCCGCCGTTCCGATCTAAGAACCATCTACTTCGGCGAAGCGGTTAGCACTCGATTACATTGACGGCCAGCCCGCCGCGCGAAGTCTCCTTGTACTTGTCCTTCATGTCCGCGCCGGTATCGCGCATTGTCTTGATCACCTTGTCCAGGCTGACGATGTGCCGGCCGTCGCCGCGCAGTGCGATGCGCGCTGCGTTGATCGCCTTGACCGCCCCCATCGCGTTGCGCTCGATGCAGGGCACCTGAACGAGCCCGCCGATCGGATCACAGGTGAGGCCGAGGTTGTGCTCCATCCCGATCTCAGCCGCGTTCTCGGCCTGCTCCGGCGTGCCGCCGAGCACCTCGCACAGCGCGCCGGCGGCCATCGAGCACGCCGATCCGACCTCGCCCTGGCAGCCCACCTCGGCACCGGAGATCGACGCGTTCTCCTTGTACAGCACGCCGATCGCACCTGCCGTGAGCAGAAGACGCACCACGGAGTCATCGCTCGCGCCGGGCACGAAGCGCACGAAGTAGTGCAGCACGGCGGGCAGGATGCCCGCCGCACCATTGGTGGGCGCCGTGACGACCCGGCCGCCTGCTGCGTTCTCCTCGTTGACGGCCAGCGCGAACAGGTTGACCCAGTCCATGACCCGTAGCGGATCGGTGTTGTCCTGCTCCGCACACAGCCGCTCGTACAACTCGGGCGCGCGGCGACGAACCTTCAGGCCACCGGGCAGAATCCCCTGCTGCGAGCAGCCATTTCGCACGCACTGCTGCATGTAGTCCCAGATCTCGAGCAGCCCGGAGCGCACGTCGGCCTCGCTGCGCCACGCGGTCTCGTTGGCCAGCATGACCCCGCTGATGGGCAGACCGGCTTCCGTACAGCGGGCGAGCAGTTCGTCGCCGGTGGTGAAGGGGTAGGGCAGTTCGGTGTCATCGGGCTTGATCCGGTCCGCGCCGGCGGCCTGCTCGTCGACGACGAAGCCGCCACCGATCGAGTAGAAGGTGCCTTCACGCAGGACGTCGTCGCTCTCGGAGTAGGCGGTGAAGCGCATCCCGTTCGGGTGGAACGGCAAGCTGGTGCGACGGTGGAAGACCAGGTCGTCAAAGGCCAGAGCAGCGTCGTGCTTGCCGAGCAGGGTGATCCGACCGGCCTCGCGAACGACCGCCGTTCGCTCGCGGATGGTCGCGGTGTCGACGGTCTCAGGGCGTTCGCCCTCGAGGCCGAGGATCACCGCGCGGTCGGTGCCGTGGCCGCGGCCGGTGGCGCCGAGCGAGCCGAACAACTCGGCCCGCACCCTGGCGACGCCGCTCAGTAGGCCGTCGTCGGCCAGGCCTTGGGCGAAGGTACGCGCCGCCCGCATCGGGCCGACAGTGTGTGAGCTGGACGGCCCGATACCGACGGAAAACAGGTCGAAAACGCTGATGGCCACGAGACCATCATGCGCTGCTACCCAGCGGTGGCTGGCTGCGGCGCCTTGACCGTGACGTTGATTGTGCCGCGGGTGGCCTTGGCGTACCGGCAGAACTGGTGCGCCAGTTCGGCGAGTTCCCTGTGCGGTGGCCGCCTCGATGCCCGGAATGTCAACCAACAGCTCGACGGCCGATAGTGTCAGCGCGTGAGCCGCCCCGTCGTGCGTCGCTCCCCCACTCACCCGGCTCGGGTCGTCACCACAGCCCTGCTCACCCCGCGGATGCGCCGGGTCACCGTCCAGTGCGACGAGATGATCGACGTCGCCATCCGGCCGGCCCAGGACGTCGAACTCTTCCTGCGTGAGGACGCCGGCCGGCGGGTGAAGCGCCGCTACACGATCCGCCACGCCCGCCCCGACCTGGGCGAACTCGACCTGGATGTCCTGCTACACGGACACGGGCCCGGGGCGACATGGGGCGCGACCGCGGTGCCCGGCGACACCGTCGAGTTTCAGGGACCGCGCGGCAAGCTGGAACTGAGTTCCGCCGACTGGCATCTGCTCGCCGGTGACGAATCCGCGCTGCCCGCCATTGCCGCCGTGTGCGAGGCGCTGCCACCCACCGAAGCGGCGATCGCGTTCGTCGAGGTCGGCGACGGCTCAGACGAGCTCCCGTTGCCCGCGGCGACTCAGGTGCACTGGATACACCGCGGCGGCGCCGACAGCGGCACACCCGCACTGCTCAGCGCCGCGATCGATGCGCTGCCCACCCCGCCGGGCCGGGGGCAGGCTTACCTGATGGGCGAGACCCGCTCGATGGTGGCGCTGCGCGCGCTGCTCGAGGCCCGCGGCGTCGCCCACGAGGCGATCTTCGTCAAGGGCTACTGGAACATCGGCCGCCCCGACCGTATCGAAGGCCGTTCCCCCCACACCCCGCGATGATCTCGGTCAGATCTGCGAAATCTCCCACATTCCGCCGAGATCATCCGGATGGTTATCCACAACGGCGGCTGAGGGCGGGACAAGGCGTACGTCGCTCGCTTCACTGACGGCATGAGCGCTTGGGCCACCGACGCGAGGCTCGACACCTGGCTCGGCTGGGCAGCGCGCGTTGTCACGCGCGCCGACGCGATCAGGTGCGGCCTCGGACCCGCGGGGATCAGCTACCGTGTCCGCGTTGGTCGGTGGCTACGGCTGGCGCCTGAGGTCTATCTGACCTGCCTGCCGGCAACACAAGCCGACTACCGCCGGGCGGCCGTTCTGCACGCAGGCGGCGACGCGGTGCTCTCGGGGACGGCTGCACTCAGCATGCTTGGGTTTCGGGTGCCGCAGCCGGTGAGCGAGCTCGTACTGGTCTCAGCCGATTGCCACGCCGCGAGTTGGGGCCGCATCCGAGTACGCAAGACCCACCGCCTGCCTCGAGCGCGGCCGTGCGCGGGTGTCCCGCGTGCACCGGTCGCCCGAGCTGTCGCGGACCACGCGATCGGGTTGGCTCCCTTGCAGCGAGTCCAAGCGGTTGTCGGCTACGCGGTGCAGCAAGGGCTCTGCACAGTGGCCGAACTCGCCACCGAGCTGGAGGTCGGGCCGCGGCGCGGGAGCCACTTCTTCCGTGAGGCGCTGCTCGATGTCGGCTACGGCGCCCACTCGCCGGCAGAGGCGCTTGCCGGCCGCGCGCTGCGACAAGGCGGGGTCGTGCACCTGGAGCAGAACGCTGAGGTCCGGTGCGGCACCCGACGGCTGGTCGCCGACTTTCTCGATCGCGATCGACGGGCAATTCTCGAGGTCGACAGCACCCAATACCACTTCAGCCAGGCCGACCAGGACGCGACGCTGCTGCGCGACCAGCGCTTGCAGGCCGCCGGTTACGCCGTCATGCACGTCAAACCGCGTCAGATCCGTGCCGATCCGGACGGCTTTGTGCGGATCGTCGTCGACTGGTTGGCGGCCCTCGACGTGAGATCGACCGGATGATCTCGGTGAGATCTGCGAAATTTGGCAGATTAGGCCGAGATCATCGGGATGGGGGTGTCAGCCGGTGCAACCGTCCAGGACGAGCGGTACCAGCGCACCCTCCATCGACGCGAATGCCACGCCCTCGACCGAGGCCACGGGCCCTCGCACGCTCGGCCAGTGCTGCAGGATGCTGCCGCTGCGGCCATCGACGCACCACAGCCCTTCCCCGTCGCCGGCACTGCGCACCCAGATGTCGCGGTCACCGGCTGATTCGATCCGGCTGCTCGCTCCGAGTCGTGCGGCCACCGCGCTGGTGAGCAATGGGCGCAACGTCTTCGGGTCGAGTCGCAACACCACAGCTCCTGCCGTGGCGGAGCCGAAACCGGCGAGCCAGATCGCGCCGTCCTGGGTCACCCGAACGTTGCCACCGGCGACTGGCACCGACGCGTGCGCTCCAGGCACTGTGCCTCCAACGGTGATCTGCTGCATCGATGCACCGACGTTAAGGACGAGGGCGAGCAGTCGGTGGCGCTTGGGATCGGCCGCGACGGATGCCACAAACCCGCCGAGCACCGGGAGGAGTGTCGGCGCCGTCGCGCCGGGCGTGACGTCGGCCAAGCCGGTCGATCGGGCGAGGTACAGATGTCCGCCCAGCGCGGCCGTGTCCCGGACGGACTCCCTCGAGTGCAGCGTGCGCAACCGGTGCAGGTTGCCCGCATCGAATTCCACGATGTCGGCGTCGGGTGTATCGATGGGGACCACCCAGGCCCGGTTGGCTGCGGCGTCGACAACGAGCCGGGGCGGGGTGCCGATGCGGGTGAAGCCTGGTCCGTCCAGGTTCACCCCGACCGCGGTGGTGTCCGTAACGCGGTACAGCCGACCGGATTCCAGCACAAAGATCGGGACAGTCGCACCGAGGTCGAGGGCGGGGCTCGCGCGGCCGAAGGGTATCGGCGCGCCCAGCCCTGAGGTCGAGGCCGGCGAAGCCACAATCGGCAACGGCTGCGGCGTCGCCGTGGCCACGGGCTTGTGCCGGGTCTGCGCCGCCATGGTCATGAGCAGGCCCGCAATCAGGACCACCACGAGCACGAGCGCCCAGCGCGGAACCTGGGTCTGGCCGAGGTCCACCGCATCTTCGTCGGTGGCGGGCACCGTGCCGCTGTCAACGAAGAACTCGACCTCACCCGGAGGGCTCATAGCCGCCTCTCGCTCTGAATCGCCCTGAGTCGATAGTCCGCCGCGAGTGGCGTCGGCGCCAGAAGAGGACAGCCTGACGATCCCGGTCAAATGCGCAAAATGCAGGGCAACCCGGCCACTCGAAGCTCGCTCAGCCGGCGCACCCGGAGAGCACGAGTGACACGAGCCGGCCCGCATAGACCGCGTAGGCGCTGGCGGCTCGCGACTGGACCGGGCCGCGGCCCACCTGCGAGGTCACCGGCGCGGTCGCGTACGGCCAGTGCTGCAGGACGTCTCCGCTGTACGGGTCGATGCACCACAGCCCAGGCCCGTCGGTGCCTATCCAGATGTCGTGGGTGCCGCGCGACACGATGACTCGCTCGACCTTGAGTGCCACGGCGCTCGTCGCCACGGGGGTGAGGGTGATGGGGTCCAATGCGGCCACGATGGCGTGATAGCCGCTACGCGGGTCGCCGCCGTATCCGCCCACCCAGATCGCATCGCCTGCCACCGTGATGCTGGCCTTGATCAGGTTCCCCCCGAGTGAGCGCCGCGAGACCTTCCCGCCCGCACTGACCATGATGTCGGCGTAGGGCGGTGAGATGTCGAGCGCCAGGACCCGGTGGCGTACCGGATCGGCCGCGACCGCGCTCACCGAACCGCCGCCACCGCGCAGCGTCACGGCGTGTGCGGCCCCAGGAGGCAGGTCGGCCAGGCCGGTCGACGTCGCGAGATACACGTGGCCATCCATCGCGGCGGCGTCGTGCACGCCGAGTGGCAGCGACAACCGCCGGATCGGCAGCATCCGGGAGGCGCTTATCTCAAGGAGTTCCGCGGGCCGCGCGCCCATGGCGAGCACCCACAGGCGGTCGGCGTCGGGGTCGAGCAGCAGCCGGGCCGACGAGCCGGCTGCGAGCGCGAACGGACCGCTCAGCGAGACCGACTCGACGCGGTTCGTGGCCAGATCGACGGCAGCGACGGCAGCGAATCGCATGATGTAGAGGCGACCCCGGTGGACCACGGCGTCGCGCGCATCCGAGACGACGGCACCGTCGACTTGCACCGCCTGCCCGACCTGCCCGACCTGCTCGATCGCCTCGGGATGCGGTGTCGTCACGACGCGCGGCACCGACGGTTTCGGATCGGCGGTAGCTGCCTTGGGCTGCGGCCTGGTCGCCAGTATCCCGACGACGGCAGTAGCGACGAGAGTGCCGATCATGACGAGGGCCCAGCGGGGCACGGGACGCGTTCCAACCTCGACCGCTTCCTCGTCGGACCCAACCACGCTGCCGTCGTCGGCGAAGAACTCGACGTCACCCAGCAGGGTCATCGCCGCTCCTCGTTAGGCAATCGCTAAAGAATCGCTTCAGGTCGATAGTGCGCCGCGGCGGGCTCGGATGCCAGGACGACATCGACGCTCGCCACGACCGCGGCCACCTGGGCCCGCGCGGCACCGGTGAAGGAGATCGTCTCGGCCAGCAGGGCATCGAGGTCCGCCGCGGACAGGCCAAGGCGTGAATCGAGCGCCAATCGCTGGAACAGATCGTTGCGCTCGGAGCCTTTCTCACGCATCTCGAGGGCCACCGCGACCGCGTTGTCCTTGATCGCCGCATGCGCCGCCTCGCGGCCCACGCCGGCACGCACGGCGGCCATCAGCACCTTCGTCGTCGCGAGGAACGGCAGGTAGCGGTCCAGTTCGCGCTCAATGACGGCTGGGAACGCGCCGAACTCGTCCAGGATCGTGAGCGTCGTCTCGAGCAGGCCGTCGATGGCGAAGAACGCATCGGGCAGCGCGACGCGACGCACGACCGAGCACGACACATCGCCCTCGTTCCACTGATCACCGGCCAGCTCGCCGATCATCGACGCGTGACCGCGAAGAATCACCGCGAACCCGTTGACCCGTTCGGCGGAGCGGCTGTTCATCTTGTGCGGCATGGCCGACGAGCCCACCTGGCCCGGCTGGAAACCTTCTGTGACGAGCTCGTTGCCGGCCATCAGCCGGATGGTCTTGGCCAACGAGGACGGCGCGGCGGCGAGCTGCACGAGCGCCGACACCACGTCGTAGTCCAGCGAGCGCGGATACACCTGCCCGACGCTGGTGAGGGTGTGAGTGAAGCCCAGATGCTCGGCCACCCGCACCTCCAGCTCGGCGAGCTTGGTGGCGTCGCCGTCGAGCAGGTCGAGCATGTCCTGGGACGTGCCGACGGGCCCCTTAACGCCCCGCAGCGGGTAGCGCTCGAGCAGGCCGTCGAGCCGGTCGAGTGCCACCAGCAGCTCGTCGGCGGCACTCGCGAAGCGCTTGCCGAGCGTGGTGGCTTGCGCCGCGACATTGTGCGTGCGGCCCGCCATGACGAGCGAGTCATATTCGGCTGCCCGCCGGGCCAGTCGGGCCAGGACCGCCAGTGTCTTCGTCCGGACCAGCCCCAGCGCGAAACGCACCTGCAACTGCTCGACGTTCTCGGTGAGGTCGCGGCTGGTCATGCCCTTGTGGATCTGTTCGTGCCCGGCCAGCTCGGCGAACTCCTCGATACGCGCCTTGACGTCGTGGCGAGTGACCCGTTCACGGGCGGCGATCGAGTCTAGGTCGACCGCCTTGGTGCCCTGATCGATCACAGCCTGGTGGGCCTCGATCGCGGCGTCGGGTACGTCGATGCCCAGAGCCGCCTGGGCCCGCAGCACGGCGACCCAGAGCTCGCGCTCGAGCACCACCTTGTGCGCGGGCGACCAGATCGTCGCCATCGCGGTGGAGGCATAGCGCCCGGCGAGGACGTTCGGGATGGCAGGCTTCACGGGGCCATTGTCTCAGTCGAGGGCGAGCAGCCGGGGATCCGCGGCCAGCGCCCGGATGTCGGCCATCGGCGGCTGGTAGGCGGGCAGGCCGGTGAAACGGACCTCCACCACGAATCCGTCGCCGGTCACGGTGCGGACATAGCCGATCGACTGTCCGGGCAACCGATCGGTGGCCTGGGTCGGGCCGAGCGTCGGGCTGCGCGCGGCGCGCGAGATCCGCAGGACAACTGTGATGTTGTCGACGCTGGCATCGAGCTGGCGGAAGTACAGCCGACTCGGATCGGTCTGGACGACGGTCGTCTCGCTGCCCACCCGGGCGTGCGGCAGGTAAGAGCGGATCGCGGCCAGCACCCCGGCGGGCAGGGGATCCACGTTCTTGCAGTTGATCGTGTCGGGGCAGAACGCCGGATCGTGTGCTCGGAAGTTGGGTCGCCCGGGGGTCACGTCGACCGCGCTGGGACCGATATTGACCGCCGGTGGCGGGGTGGGGGCGCGCGTAGGCGCGGCGCGATGTGAGCTTCGGTGGCCCAGCGCGAGCCGAATTCCGAGCAGCGCGATCAACCCGAGAACAGACAGTGCAGCGACAACGCGGCGGCGCCTGTCCGTACTCAGCCAATGCGGCCCGGCAGGTTCGGTCAGCTCCTCGTCGCGACCGGTGCCGTCAGACATTGATCTCGCCACGCTCGGCGCGCAGCGCGATATCGCTGCGAACCTGGCCACCCGCGAGCTCGATCCGGCTCACCAATTCGTAGGCGCGCTGGCGGGCCGCTGCCAGCGTCTGACCGACGGCCGTCGCCGACAGCACCCGGCCGCCAGATGAGACGATCGCGCCGTCGTCGCGGCGTCGGGTGCCCGCGTGGATGATCCCGGTGTGCTCGGCCCCGATGATCACGTCGCCGAGACGGGGCGGGCCGGGGTAGTTCGCAGCGGCCAGCACGACCGTCACGGCCGAGCCGTCGCGCCACTGCAATGGCGGGTGGCTCGCGAGGGTGCCAGTGGCCGCTGCCCGCAGCAGTGGGCCGAGCGGCGTCTCGAGCAGGGCGAGCACGACCTGCGTCTCGGGGTCGCCGAAGCGGGCGTTGAACTCCACCACCCGCAGGCCGCGACTGGTCATGGCCAGGCCGATGTAGAGCAGTCCGGCGAACGGGATGCCGCGCCGCGCCATCTCAAGCACCGTCGGTTCGGCGACCGTGCGTATCACCTCGTCGGTCAGCCCGGCCGGCAGCCAGGGCAGCGGTGCGTAAGCACCCATGCCTCCCGTGTTCGGCCCGGTGTCGCCGTCGCCGATGCGCTTGAAGTCCTGGGCAGCGACGAGCGGCACGACCGCGATGCCGTCGGTGAGGCAGAACAGTGAGACCTCGGGCCCGTCGAGGTATTCCTCGATGACGACCCGCTCGCACCCGGCAGCATGGGCCAGCGCCTGGGCGCGATCGGAGGTGACAACGACGCCCTTGCCCGCGGCCAGCCCGTCGTCCTTGACCACGTACGGCGGGCCGAATCCATCCAGCGCGGCTGCGGCCTGCGCCGCGTCGACGCATACCCGGGCGGCCGCCGTCGGCACCCCGGCCGCGTGCATGACCTCTTTGGCGAACGCCTTGCTGCCTTCCAGTCGGGCTGCCTGGCGGGACGGTCCGAAGCAGTCGATGCCGGCGGCCCGGACGGCGTCGGCGACCCCGGCGACCAGCGGCGCCTCGGGGCCGATGACGACCAGGTCGGCGCCGATGTCGCTGGCCAGCGCAGCCACCGCGGCACCGTCCATCGGGTCGATCCCCCGCTGCTCCGCCACCGCGGCGGTCCCCGCGTTGCCCGGGGCGCAGACCAGTGAGGTCACGCCCGGATCTGCGGCGAGGGACAGGCACAAGGCGTGTTCGCGCGCCCCGGAACCGACAACGAGGACACGCACGAGGGCCGAGCCTACGGCCCCACTTCGGGCTTAGTGTGCCGCGAGGTCGAGGGCGGGCACACGCAACTCCACCGCTCCAGCGTCCGGCACGGGGTCGAAGCCACGCTCGAGCAGGACCAGCAGCGCGTGGAAGCTGGAGTCGGCGTCGGCCACCCCGAAGCCGCCACCGGCCTCGAGCACGACGAATCCGTGCAAGGCGCTGCGCACGGCGTCAGCAGCCTGCGGGGCGTCTGTGATCGCGAGCCCGTGTTCCACCGCCGTACGCCGCAACGCGACATCCACCGGCCCACCCCGGCGGGCGTACCTGGCAGGGTCGCGGGCCATCGCCTGGTAGCGCCCGTGATTGGCTCGCGCGTAACGGCGGTACGCCCCGCCGATCGCAAGCAACGCATCGCGGCCATGCTCCCCGCGCGCAGCGGATTCGACCGCGCCTGCCAGCCCGTTCGCGCCTTGTACCGCCAGCCGGTGCCGAAGGTCTTGCAAACCCCCGACGTGCTTGTAGAGGCTGGGCACGCGAACGCCCAGGTGGGCAGCCAGTGCCGACAGCGACAGGTCGTTGATGCCGACCTGGTCGGCCAGCGCCGCGGCGACGGCGACGACCTTCTGTGGGGTGAGGCCCATACGTGGCATGACAGCTCCTGGGTCCGACCACCCTCGACCCGAAAAGGATCACGCGTCGAGGGCGTCGGATTGGTTAGAAGTGGATGTTCTCGACCCAGCCCCAGCGCTTGGCGTTGGGGACGTACACCTTCGTCCAGGGACCGTCGTGCACGTTTGTCTGGTGGACGTGCCAGCCGGCGAAGACGTTGCCGATGACAAACCGGCCGCGGGCGTCGCGCAGCGTGCCCATGCTCGTGATCCGCTTGGAACTGTTGACAACGTGACCGGGCGAGACCGTCCAGTTGACCGAGCGGTAGTGGTCGGCCTCCACCGCGCTACGACCCTGCAGGATCTTCGTCGGGATGTGCACGCCGGTCGGGTAGGAGCTGGTCGGTGTCGGGAAGTGCTCGCCGCCGACCGAGCCGCCGATGCACTTTTGCGGGGTGAAGCCCCACCACGGGTGCGCCGAGTGCTCGAACTTCGCGTCGCTGATGATCGCCCAGTGGCCGTTGACGTTGTAACGCCAGGCGACGATGTCACCGGGGTTGATCGTCCAGCCGATGTCGTTGCCGACCACGCCGGGCTTCGGGTAGTTGGGGTAGACGGCGCAACTCTGCGCCACGTGGTAGTCGAGGATCAACGCGATGTCGCGCTTCGGGGCGGCGGCGTCGGCGTGATTGACGGCAACGGCCACCAGTCCGGCGACGAGGGCGATGAGCAGGCTGACTACGGCCTTGCGGCCCCTCTTAACGTGATGCATCGTGTCCCTTTCCGAGCCATTGACGGAAATCGGGCAAAAGTACGCCCGTAGTCGGTTTAGGGGGAAATTATCGGGATTCAGGAACCAAATCTGTAGGAAGACCTACCCAATTCGGTCAGGACGAGGTGACGACGGCCAGCCCGGCGAGCGTCGGGACCAGGACCTGATTTCCATACAGGGCCGGTGTCGCGAAGCGGCTCGTCTCACCGACTCGCACCTGCCCGAGCGACCTTCCGGTGCGGGGGTCAAGGGCATGCAGCAGCCCGGCCTTCGGATCGAGCGCCCAGATTCGCCCGCCGCCGACGACCGGCGAGCCGGTGATCGACTCGCTGGCGTGCCAGAGGAGGTGCATCGTGCCGTCGCCGTCGATGCGCACTGCCCGCACCCCGCTGGTGCACGGGACGTAGACCACATCGCCGAGCACCGCCGTCCCGCCGAATGACCGGCACAGGTCCGCGCTGCTGACCTCGCCGCCGATCCCGCCGAGGTGACCCTGCCGTAACACGTAGGCGGTGCCGGATTTGCCCGCGATAAATACCCACTTGGCCACGAGCGCTGGGCCTTGGGAGCCGAGGTCCAAGTCGCTGGCGTTGTCGGCGGCCCAGGTGCGCGGCGAGTACGAGTCGACGAGCTTGGCGTTGGTTCCGAGTTCAAGCACCGAGTCGCTGTAGTCGTACGGGTCGCCCGGCCCCGATTCGCCATTGCCGACCGACACGAACAGGTGTCCGGCCGCGTCGACGCTGGGCCCGGGTGGCGTCCAGATACCCGCCTCGCGCGTGGTCGGCACTGTGTACGCGATGGGATCGCCCGAGCCGTCGAGAGGCATGCCAATGACCCGGCCCTTGTAACCGCCGCAGTCACCGGACAGGCCGCCGAACGCAACCCACACCCGGCCGTCGGAGATGGTCAGCGCGCCGCGTTCCTGCATAGCCTTGGTCTCGACGCCCGGCAGGTCGAGGCTGCGCCGCCACCGAACCGAGCCGTTGGACACGTCGAGAGCGACCAGCTCATGGCGCGGCGGCCCGCCGTATTCGGGTGCGACGAACACCAGCCCGGTTGCCGCGTCGAACACCGGCGTGCCGGTAATGCCGAGTGGGTCGATATTTCCGCAGTCGCGCTCCTGGGCCGGTGACGCAGCGCCGAGATGTTGCTTCCACACCTGGCGGTGCTTCTGGTCGAAGGCGTAGACGGTGTCGTTCTCGGTGGCTACGACCGTCATGCCACGGACTACCAGCGGCGACGCGTAGACCTGACCGTCCAGCTTCAGCGACTGGCGGAGTCGAGGGGTGCCGGTTGCCGCGGGCATCGTGCTTGACACTCCCGTACGCGCAGCATTGCCGTGATACGTCGGCCAGTCGGGCGGTAGAGCTGGTGCCGAGCTCGGGGGTGCCGGCCTCGAGATCGTGGCGGTGCTCGGCGGTGCGGTGGCCGGGCTGCTCACCGTTGGTGAGTCAGCGCTGCTCGTGCAGCCGGTCAGGAACAGCACCGCGATGACGGCAACCGCTGACCTCATCCTCTGATTGTGCAATGGCGACCCGCAGCGCGGGGCGAGTGTTGCAAGATCGAGTCACTCGGCCAGGTCGCGGCTCGCGACGGCGAGGCAGGTCACGGCAAGGACGAGCAAGAGCACCCAGCGTCCGTGCGCGGCTGCCCACTCGGGCCCAGGCGGGGGCAGCAGGGCAAGTCGTCTGGGCAGCAACTGCGACATCAGGAGGCCCGTGATGACGGCCGGTGCCGCGAGTACCCCGGGTTCATCGACGCCGTGCCATCGGAGGGCAACGGCTGCTACCGCCAGCCCGAGCAGGGTCGCCGTGACGAGTTCCAGCGCGACACCTGCCAACTCGGCGGCGCTGACCCGTGCGCCCAGGGCCAGCGACGCGGCGGCGAAGCCGACGGCGGTGACCATCAGCGCGATGCTCAGCCGGACGAGCAGGCGGTACCTGGCGCTCAGCTGCGTCGGGTCGCTGAACATCCGGGTCGCGTCGTCGAGGACGAACATCGTACCCAACACCGACAGTGCCCCGACTGCGCGCAGCAACCCCACAGCACCGGCTTGGTCGTGAACGCCC
>JBDTXT010000022.1:0-13528 GCA_040006035.1 Pseudonocardiales bacterium
GCCCGCTTCGGGCGCTACGTCGATGAACCTGCTCGGCTGGGTCGCGCTCAGCGCTACTTCCCCTTTGTTTTGGCCCGGGTCGCACCACCGCGACCCCGCAGGGTTACCCCCGATTCAGACAGTACCCGGTGCACGAACCCGTACGAGCGCCCGTGGGAGTCAGCAAGCTCACGGATGCTCTTGCCTTTGTCGTACTGCTTCTTCAGGTCACCCGCGAGCTTGTTGCGATCCGACCCCGTGATGCGCGCGCCCTTTTTGAGAACGGCCATGGCGACTTCCTCCACATCTCGCAGCGGCGCTCGGCTCCGGCTTGGCGTGAACCGCCGCACGTACCTCCCAGCCGATTGATACATCCACTCCTCGCCGGGCGGCAAGATCGACACGTCCAACGCGTGCCGAGCGCAAGTTGACAGGGCCATGCGCCCGAAATGATCACACGCGCAATCCGACGACCCGGCCAATCCATGCCAAGCCAGGCAGGGCGTCAGGCGAGGGCGATGAGGTCCGCCAGGTCCGGGCTCCAGCTGTCTTCAATGCCGTCAGGCAGCAGGATCACCTTCTCCGGCGCGAGCGCCTCGACGGCACCCTCGTCATGGGTGACGAGCACTATCGCGCCCGCGTAGGTGCGCAGCGCATCGAGCACCTGGCCGCGGCTGACTGGGTCGAGGTTGTTCGTCGGCTCGTCGAGCAGCAGTACGTTGGCGGCGCTGGTGACCAGCATGGCCAATGACAGCCGGGTCTTTTCGCCGCCGGAGAGCACGCCGGCCCGCTTCTCGACGTCGTCCCCCGAGAACAGGAAGGCACCGAGGATCTTGCGCAGGTCGGTGTCGGTGTAGTTCTCGCGGCCCTGCGTCGCGGCGGTGGAGGCCGAGGAGCGCATGTTTTCCAGGACGGTCCGGTCGTGATCGAGCGTCTCGTGTTCCTGGGCGTAGTAGCCCAACCGAAGACCGTGCCCCGGCACGACCTCGCCCGTGTCTGGCGCCTCGATCCCCGAGAGTAGCCGCAGCAGGGTCGTCTTGCCCGCGCCGTTGAGCCCCAGCACGACGACCCGGGCGCCGCGGTCGACCGCCAGGTCGACATCGGTGAAGACCTCGAGCGAGCCGTAGGACTTGGACAACCCCTCGGCGGTGATCGGCGTGCGTCCGCACGGGGCGGGCGCCGGGAAGCGTAGCCGGGCCACCTTGTCGTGGACCCGCACCTCAGCCAGCCCGGCGGCCAGGACTGCGGCGCGGCGGTCCATCTGGTGCGCGGCCCGAGCCTTGGTCGCCTTGGCCCGCATCTTGTCAGCCTGGCTGCGCAGCGTCTCAATCTTACGTTCAGCGTTCGCCCGCTCCCGGTGCCGGCGGCGCTCGTCGGTCTCCCGCTGCTGAAGGTAGGTCTTCCAACCGACGTTGTAGACGTCCAGTGCGGCGCGGTTCGCGTCGAGGTTCCACACCTTGTTCACCACGGCGTCCAGGAGTGCGACATCGTGGCTGATGACGATCAGGCCGCCCAGGTGCTGGCGCAGGAAATCACGCAGCCAGGTGATCGAGTCGGCGTCGAGATGGTTCGTCGGCTCGTCCAGCAGCAACGTGGTCGGCTCGCCGCCGGAATCGGCGAACAGGATGCGGGCCAGCTCGATACGCCGGCGCTGCCCGCCCGACAGCGTGCGCAGGGGCTGGGCCAGTACCCGATCGGGCAGCCCCAGGTTGGCGCAGATCCGCGCCGCCTCACTCTCGGCCGCGTAGCCGCCCAACGTGTCGAAGCGCTCCTCGAGGTTGCCGTAACGGCGCACCAGCGAGTCGTCGTGCGGCCGTTCGGCCAGCTGGACCTGGATCTTCGCGATGTCGGTGACGAGTGAGTCCAGGCCTCGGGCCGACAGCACCCGGTCGCGGGCCATGACGTCAAGATCGCCGGTGCGCGGATCCTGCGGCAGGTAGCCGACGGCACCTTTGCGCTCCAGCTTGCCGGCGTGCGGCACGGTCTCGCCGGCCAGGACGCGCAAACTGGTCGTCTTGCCCGCGCCGTTGCGCCCCACCAGGCCGATGCGATCACCGGGCTGCACCCGCAGGGTCGTCGGGTCGAGCAGAATGCGCGCGCCAGCACGCAACTCGAGCTCCGTAGCGGTGATCATGGTGGGACGGCTCCAAAGTGATGACGTGTGTCGCGGCAGGCCGGACTGGTCAGTGCGGAGCTGCGGGATCTGATTCGATTCTACCGGTGCCCGGGTGGGCAGGATCTCCACAGCGACGATCACGGGAGCCACGATGAAGTACAACGACAGCGCCCAGTTGGACACCTCCGGGGTGCAGGACGCCCGCGGCGGCCGGTTGAGTGGCCGGGGCGGCCTCGCGGCGGGTGGCGGCGGGCTAGGCGTGCTCGGCGTCGTGGCCTACCTGCTGTTCAGCCTCATCGGCGGCGACAGCGGCAAGGCCGTCAACGACGTGCTGGGGCAACTGGGCCAGGGTGGCGGCTCGCAGACCGCCGACAACACCGAGGTGGCCAAGGAGTGCAAGACCGGCGCCGACGCGAACACGAAGCTCGACTGCGCGGTGGTCGCCGACATCGACTCGATCCAGAACTACTGGGACAAGGAGCTGCCGAAGCTCGGCAAGAGCTATCAGCCGATCACCACCGTCTGGTTCACCGGCCAGGTGTCGACCGCGTGCGGCACCGCCAGCAGCGGATCGGGCCCGTTCTACTGCCCCGGCGACCAGCACGTCTATCTCGACCTGAGCTTCTACGACGATCTGAAGACCCAGTTCGGCGCACAGGGCGGCCTGTTCGTCGACGCCTACGTGCTCGCGCACGAGTACGGCCATCACATCCAGGATCTGCTCGGGACCAACGCCAAGGTGCAGCAGGGCCAGACCGGTCCCAAGTCCGGCTCGGTGCGCCTGGAGTTGCAGGCCGACTGTTACGCCGGGGCGTGGGCAAACCACGCGACAACCGTCCCGGACGACACGGGCAAGCCCCTGATAATCGACGTCACCGCCGACGACATAAACCGGGCCCTGGACACGGCGGCACGCATCGGCGACGACTACATCCAGAAGAACCTCGGCAGCGGCACCATCAACCAGAACGCGTTCACGCACGGCACGTCGGTTCAGCGCAAGAAGTGGTTCACCACCGGCTACCACAGCGGCGACCCGAGGTCATGCGACACGTTCGGCACCGACAACCTCGGCTGATCCGGCGACTTCAGGCGAAGTGCGTCTTGGGACGCTCCTGCCGCTCGCCGTCGACGAAGATGTCGACCTTCTCGTTGTAGAAGGCGATGAGACCGATGGCCCGCTGGCTCTCCGGGACCGGAGCACGGTAGGACCAGGCCAGGTCTGCGTGCAGAGAGCCGCCGGCCCGCACCGACCAGTACTCGGCAGCGCCCTTGTACGGGCAGTGGGTGACCGAGTCGGTGTGCTCGAGCAGGTCCATTCGGACGTGCGGCTTGGGCAGGTAGTACCGCACCGGCAGGCCGGTCTCGAAGAGCAGCCGGGGGCTTGTCGACTCGGCGACCGTCACGCCGTCGACCTCGACGCGCACGTGTTTCGAGCTGGGCAAGATGTCGATGCGGCTGTACGGGTCGCGCGGATGCACGAACACCTCCTCGTCCTCCTCGAACCACGCGTCCAGGGCGTCCCACTCGAAGCGCACGAGGTCGCGCAGCTCCTCGATCGGGGACTCCAGATAGCGCAGCGCCGCCTGCTCGACGCGGCGCTCATCCTGCATGATCGTGTAGGTCACCGCCTCTCCCCTGCTCGGTGAATGGGCGGTGCCGTCCGGGACGAGTTCGGCCGACACATCAGTGGCCGGGAAGTAGTAGGTCGGGTAGTACGGCTTCTCCCAGACCAGCACCGGCGCGGCCGAGTCGACCACCGTCTTGCCGTCGAGGTAGCCACGTACCCGCTTGGCTGAGTGCTCGACCTTTACGCGTCCACGCACGACTGTCGTCATGGCGTCGTCAACCCCGGCCCGGGCGCGATGATTCCGCGAGGATGAGTTCGAGGGTCAGATCTCGCGGATGATCTCGTGAATCCGCACAGCCACGTGCAGTTCGAGTTGGTCGTTCACCCAGTCCTGGCCGATGAGTTCGCCGATCCGGGTCAGCCGCTGGCGAAGTGTGTTCGGGTGCAGGTACAGGGCTTCGGCCGCCCTGGCCACGTTGCCGGCGGCCGAGAAGTACGAACGCAGCGTCGCCACCAGGTCGGTGCCGTGGCCGGCGTCGTAGCGAACCAGCGGACCCAACCGGTCGTCGAGGAACGTTTCGATCTGGTCGCGGGGGGCGCCGCTGAACAGCAGGCCGTAGATCCCCAGATCGCGCGGGGTGGCCCGCGCTCCCCAGCGGCCCAGGGCGAGCAGGATCCGCTCGCATCGCGCCGCGTCGAGGTAGGCCGCGCGCAGCCCAGCGACCGCGTGGCCGGGGCCGGCGGCACCTACCGTGGCACCGGCATCGGCCACTTGGGCTATCCCCGTCGCGACCCGATCTGCCGCCCGGTCCGCACTGAGACCGGCGAGCAGGCAAACGACGCTGCCGTCGTGCTCGCCGGCGATTCCGCCGAGTTCAGCGACGAGCAGGGTAGCCGCGTGCAGTACCGCTGCCCGCTGTGTCTGGTCGACCGGACGGGCCGCGACCACGGCATGCGCGGCGCCGAGGTCGACGCCCAACAACTCAGCGCGGCGGCGGACACTGGCCTCGTCAACCGGATGGGAGCCCAGCAAGTCGTCCAGCAGTTCGCCACGCACTGCCTGCTCCGCCGCCGCGAGGGATCGACTCATCAACAGCAGCAGGGCGGTGACCTGCGCGCCCCGCTCCAGCGTGCGCTTTTCAGACTCGCTGAACGCGCTCTCACGGGTCGACAGGACCACCGCGAAGTGCTCCGTGCCCGCGATGATCGGCGTGATCCAAACATCCTGGCTGCCGGCGCAGGTATCGAAACGGGCGGTACGCCCGAGCCGGAAGGCCTGGTCCCTGGCCCCGGTCCACCGCTGGCCCTCGTCGAGGCCGATTTCTGAGCAGTCATCGATATGGGCCCGCAGCGTGGCGTGGATCCCGGCGGGCATCGACGCCGAGCGGGCCAGTTCGGCGTCATCCGGGCCGAGGACCAGCACATCAGCGGCCAGCACGTCGGCCAGCGCGTCGACGACCCCGGCCATCTCGGCGCCCTGCAGGATCAAGTCGGCGAGCCGATCGTGCACGAGGGCTGACTTCTCGACGAGTTCGGCATGCGTCCTCATCGCGGCGTGCGCCTGGGTCAGCTCGGCCAGGGCGGCCCGGGACTCCTCGAACATCCGAGCGTTGTTCAGCGCAATCGCAGCGTGGTTTCCGAGGGAGGTCAGCAACGCCACCTCGTCCGGTGCGAACGCCCGCGAACGCCGGTCCGCGGCGAACAGCACACCCAGAACCTGGTTGCCCAGCAGCAGGGGCACCCCCAGGATGCCGGTCAGCCCCTCCTCGGCCACGATGTCGTCTATGACATGGATGATCCGCCGGTCATTGAGGTAGTCCGCCGTCCAGAACGGCTCGCCGGTCTTGGCCACCATGCCGCTCACGCCGGTGCCGTGCGCCAGCCGCATCGTGCGCAGCGCGGGGGTCTGCATGCCTACCTCGACCCGCATCGTCGTGACGTCGCCGCCCTTGTCGATCAGGGTGATGTAGGCGGCGTCGCTCACCAGCAGGGCGCGCGCTCGCCGGACGATGGCGGTGAGCACCCGGTCGGTGTCGCGCAGCGAGGAGAGATCGCCGGCGGTGGCAAACAGCGCGGCCAGCTCGCTCTCCCGTCGCTCCCGCCGGGCACTGTTGTCGCGGGTTCGCCGAGCCAACCCGTAACCCTCGACGACTACGGAGGGAAGTTCACGGCTCTCGCCGGCACCGTGCCGGCTGAGCCACCGGGTGAAGGAGGCATCGGGCGCCTCCTCAGCCAGCATCCGCAGCAGGTCGACCCACGCGTCGGCATCGGGCACCAGCGGGGTGCTCATGTTCGCCTCCTGCAGGTGGCTTCCCTACGTCGTGGCGAGCTGCCGGCGGGGCGCATTCTGTCGACCCCGCCGGCACACCCATCGGCCTACGGCTTGTATTCCTTGGAGATGTCGGACTCGAAGAGCTCCTTCTCGACCTTCAGGCCGTCGACGGCGAGCTTGGACTTGTCCGCCCTGATGATGAAGGTCTGCCGACCCGGAATCTCACCCTGCTTGCTGTAGTCAAGTGGAGCGATGATGCCGCCGGTGTCAACCTGCTTCAGCGTGTGGAACGCCTTCTCGATGCCTTCGCGGGTGAGGTCCTTCGCGTCGCAGGCTGCCTTGAGCGTCTGCTCGTAGATCTTGGCCACGCCGTAGCCGTAGGCCACGCCGGCGTTAGGGGTCCCTGAGGGGTACTTCGCCTTGAACGCGCTCAACACCTTGGCCGCCGCCGGGGCGGACAGCGGGGACGAGGAGGCCGAGAGATAGAAGTTCTTCTCGATCGCCGGCCCGGCAGGCGTGCCCAGGATCAGCGGGCTGAAGCTCGGGTTGTTGCCCAGGATCGGCACGTTGAGCCCGATCGCTGCTGCCACGCCGGCGGCGGAGGCGAGCTGCTTGGGTCCGACCGTGAGCAGGATGCCCTTGACCCCGGCCTGCTTGAAGGACTGCACGGCGCTGGTCATGTCGGTCTCGGTCGCCTTCGGCCGCTGCGTCACGATCGTGAGACCGAGCTTGTCAGCGGCGTACTTCGACCCCTTGAGCCCGTTGTCGCCATAGGCTCCCTCGAACGCTATGTGCCCCAACTTGTCGCCCTTGTGGATGAGTCCCTTCTCGAGCAGGTAGGAGATGCCGTTGATCATCTCGATGTCGTACGTAGCACCGGAGATCTGAATGTCCGGGCTGGTGAGCAGGGACGAGGCCCAGGTCGCAGTCGCCGACACCATATGGTCGGCCGTGATGGTCGGAAGCAGCGCCGTAGTGGCGGGCGAGCCGAGCATCTGCAGGATGCCGGCGATGTTCGGCGCGATCTCGGCGTACTGGCTCACGGCCTTCTGCACGTCATACGCGGTGTCCTTGACCACGAGATTGATCTTGCGGCCGCAGACCCCACCAGCCGCGTTGATCTCATCCACGGCGAGCTGATTGCCCTGCGTGACGGTGGTGCCGAGCGAGGCGAACACTCCGGACTCGTCGGTGAGCACACCCAGGGAGATCTTGTCCTTGGTGACGCCCGGACCAGCCTGTACGCCACCCTCGTTCTTGCTCCCAGAGTTCTTGTTCGCTTTGGTGCTGCACGCGGTGATGCCGAGACTCAGCGCGAGGGCGAGTCCGAGCACCGCCTGCATGCGGGTGCGGGTGCGGGTCATACGGGATCCTCCTGGGTGCGGGTGACAGTGCCCGATCTGGGCATCGCGCGTTTGGGTTCGGTAGCCGGAGCTTCGGTCTTGTTCCTGCGAAAACGCCTGGTTATTCGGGTGCCGAGCGCACTCAGCCCTCCTGGTTCGAAGATGACAATGAAGACGATGGCGACCCCGAACAGCGCGGCGCTGATCTTTCCGGCGTCGTAGCCACCACTGGCCGGTTCGGCGACGAACGGCAGCGAGCCGGAATATCGGCTCAACAGCGTCGGCAACGCCGTGACGAACACGGCGCCGAGCGCAGCGCCGCCCACCGACCCGAGGCCGCCGATCACGACCATCGCGAGGTAGCTGATCGACAGCGGGAGGATGAAGTAGTCCGGCGTCACGCGGGTGAAGGCCAGCGCCACCATCACCCCGGCCAGTCCCGCGTACATGCTCGACAGCGCGAACACCCCGGCCTTGGTGCGGCGGATGTCGACACCCATGGTGGCGGCCGCCACCTCGCTGTCGCGCATCGTCTGCATAGCCCGCCCCATCCGGCCACGCAGGACGTTCACGCCGAAGATGTAGGCCAGCACGGCGAGGGCCAGGAAGAGATACCACAGCCGTTCGAAGCGGCCGAAGGCGATGTTCAACACGGTGAGCGGCGGGTGCTCCGGCCCGAAGTGGAAGCCGAACAGGTCGAACTCCGTGGCCGGGCGCCCGTTGAAGCCACCGGTCAGGCTGCGCGCGTTCTCGTAGATGAACGAACCGATGAACACCAGGCTCAGCGAGGCGACGCCGAGGTAGATGCCCCGTAGCCGACCGGCGATCGGGCTGAACAACAACCCGACGACGCCGGCCGTGGCCACCGCCAGAATCATCGCCAGCACCGGCGGCATACCCAGGCCGTGTGCCTTCGATGCCCCGGACGGATCCTTCACCCCGGCGAAGTAGGAGTAGGAGTACGCCCCGACCGCGAGGAAGAACGCGTGCGCCAGCGACAGCTGCCCCGCCGCGCCGGTCAGGATGGTGAGTCCGATGGCGCCGACGACCGCGGCCATCGAGAACAGACCGGTTTGCAGCAGTGAGTTGTCGAGATAGAGGGGTAGCACCGCGAGGATCAGGACCAGGATGATCCGGCAGACGGTGCCTAGCTTCACCCGTCGCAGCCGCGAGGCGAGCGCGCTAGACACGGGACAGCTCCCGGGTCCCGAAGATCCCAGAGGGGCGCACCAGCAGGATCACCAGCATGACGAGATACGGGATGACATCGGCCAGGCTGCCGCCCAGGAAGGTAACGCTGTAGCCGGCCGTCATCGCCTCAGCCAGTCCGATTGCCAGGCCGCCCACCACCGCGCCGCCGGTGGAATCGAGGCCGCCGAGAATCGCCGCCGGGAAGGCACGCAGCGCGATCTCACGCGCGCCGGTGTCCAGCCCCGGGCTGGGGAAGGCGGTCAGGAACACCACGGCCACGGCTGCGAGCAGGCCGGCCACCATCCAGGCAGTGGCGGTGACGCGGCCGCGCCGGATGCCCATCAGCGCGGCGGCTTCGTTGTCCTCGGCGCCGGCCCGCATCGCCACGCCCCAGCTGGAGTACTTGAAAGCGGCGAAGAAGCCGCTCAGCAGCACGACGGCCACGGTGATCGCAGCCAGCCGCGCCTGCGGCAGCGAAAGGTTGCCGAGATGCACCAGCTTGTTGCCCCACGGATCGCCGATGGTGAGCACGTCGGAGCCGAAGCGTCTGGTGAGCTCGGTGATCAGCAGGATGTCGATGCCGATGGTCAGAATGGCCAATGCATTGACGTCGGCGCCGCGCGCATTGCGGATCAATACTCGCTCGATGATCAGCGCCGTGATCGCCGTCGCGGCAATGCCGACCAGCAACGCGGGAACGAAGGGCATGTGGTCGTGGGCCCGGGTGGTGACGTAGCCCCCGAGCACCAGCATGCTGCCCTGCGCGAAGTTGACCACCTCGGTCGCCTTGAACACGATGACGAAGCCCAGCGCGATCAGGGCGTAGACGCTGCCGAGGCTGATGCCATTCAGCATCAGTTCGATGAACCGGGTCATCGGCCGTTCTCCCCGTTGTCGTCCTCGCCGGTGCCCAGGTAGGCACGGATCACGTTGGGATCGTCCTGGACCTCGGCCGGTGTTCCTTCCGCGATCAGCCGACCGAAGTCGAGGACCGTGACGCGATCGGAGATTCCCATCACCAGCCCCATGTCGTGCTCGACCAGCAGGATGGAGATGCCCAACTCGCGGCGCACCTCGGCGATGAGGGCCGCCATGTAGGTCGACTCCTCGGCGTTCATTCCTGCCACTGGCTCGTCGAGGAGCAGCAAGCGGGGTTCGCAGGCCAGCGCGCGGGCCACTTCCACCCGTTTCTGATCGCCGTAGGACAGCGTTCCGGCAGGCTTGGCCAGCTTGTCAGCGAGGCCGACGAAATCGGCGATCTCGCGGATCCGGGCGCCGTGCACCCGCGCTTCGCGGGTAGCGGACCGCAGTCGCAGGCCGGACGTCAGGAAACCGGAGCGGGTCAGCGCATGCCGGCCGAGCATGAGGTTCTCGGCGACGGTTTGGCCTTTGGACAATGCGATGTTCTGGAACGCGCGCGCCACCCCGAGTCTGGCGATGCGGTGCGGCCGGAGGCCGAGCAGGTTGTCATCGCCGAGGTGCACGGCCCCGGACGTGGCGCGATATATGCCGGACAGCACGTTGAACGCCGTCGACTTGCCTGCTCCGTTGGGGCCGATGACGGCGTGAATGCTGCCGGGCACCACGGTGAACGAGACGTCACTCAAAGCCTTGATGCCGGCGAAGGCGACGGACACGCTGTCGACGACCAACGTCGGGACATCCGAGGCCGGCTTGAGCTGGGCGGGCGGCGCCGCGGCGGTCATCCCTGCCACCGGCTGAGAGTCGCCTTCGGGCGCAGGGACTCATCCCGCGCGACGTCGGTGCGCGCACCGCTCGACGTCGTGGCTTCGTGCCCCAGGTACAGGTGCTTCACGTCATCGCTGGCGGCGAGTTCCTGCGCGGATCCGGAAAGCGAGACCCGTCCGACGTCAAGGACGTAGGCCGTGTCTGCGATCCCGAGCGCCATGACAGCGTTCTGTTCGACGAGCAGGACCGAGGTGCCGTCTGCGTTGATCTTCTGCAGGATGCGCCCGATCTGCCCGACGATCTTGGGGGCCAGACCGAGGCTGGGTTCGTCCAAGATGATCAACTTGGGGGACGCCATCAGTGCGCGGCCGATCGCCAACATCTGCTGCTCACCACCGGACAGCAGCGCCGCCCGCTGCTTGCGCCGCTCGGCCAGGATGGGAAACAGGTCGAACACCCGATCCTTCGACCCACTGCGGGAACGTTTGTCAGCTGCCCCGAGACCGCCTGCGCGCAGGTTCTCCTCGACGGTCAGGCGGCCGAAGATCCGTCGTCCCTCGGGTACCTGGACGATGCCGAGACGGACGGTGCGGGCGGCGTCCAGGCCGGCCAAGCTCTTGCCGTCGTAGGTGATCGTGCCGCTGACGACGGCGCCGCGATGCAGCCGCAGGGTGGCCGACACGGTCCGCAGCAGGGTGCTCTTGCCAGCACCATTGCTGCCCAGCACGGCCACGACCTTGCGGTCAGGCACGTCCAAGCTGATGCCCTGCAGCGCGCGCACGGTGCCACCGTAGGAGACGTGGAGCTCACTGACCTCGAGCATGAAGCTCCCATCGTGTGCTTGGCGTGGAGCCAACCTAACGGGATATGTCCACCTCGTCTATGTGTCGTCCTCCAGCGCGCCGGTGGGTCGGATGGACAAATGCACACTCACTCGACACTGGCGCTATCGGCACATTCAGCCGCTCAGTCCAAAGCGGGGACGGGCCGCAGGTCGTCGCGGCGAGCCACGACGAAGCCGCCTGCGGGCAGCACCGAATCGAGCAGCACGATCGCGAGGGGCTTGGCGGTCCAGCGCAACTGCGCGCGAACGGTGAGTGCGAGCACGACGTAGGCGATGAACAGCACGCCGTGGATCGGGCCGAGGATCTTCACGCCAAGGGGAAAGTCGTTGGTGCGCTTGATGATGGCGGCCACGATCAGCGCCAGCCAGGAGAACGCTTCGGCGACGGCAACCGCGCGGAACGCGCGCACTGCCTGCATCAGACGTTGAAGCCGAGCGCGCGCAGTTGCTCGCGCCCGTCGTCGGTGATCTTGTCCGGGCCCCACGGCGGCATCCAGACCCAGTTGATCTTCAGCTCAGCAGCTAGCGGCTTCGGGCCGCCGGTAATAGCGGCGTTCGACTGATCCTCGATGACGTCGGTGAGCGGGCAGGCCGCGGACGTGAGCGTCATGTCCAGGGTGATCACCCGGCCGGACTCCGCCTCCTCGACATGGACGTCGTAGACCAAGCCGAGATCGACAACGTTGATGCCGAGCTCGGGGTCGACGACATCGCGCATCGCCTCGTCGATCTCGTCGCGGGACGGAACGGTAGTGGCGGTAGTCATGCTGGCTCCCCTGAACTGTCATCGATTTTGCCAGCGTCGTAGTGCGCGCTGGCGGCCCAGCCGGCTTCGGCCACGGCGCTCTTCATTGCCATCCAACCCAGCAGCGCGCACTTGATGCGGGCCGGGTACTTCGAAACACCCTCGAACGCGACGGCGTCGTCGAGCTCGTCCTCGTCGGCCTCGCTCAGCTCGGCGTTGCCGCGCGACTGCATGAGCGTGAGGAATTTGTCCTGCAAGGCCATCGCGTCGTCGACCGGCTTGCCGATGACGAGACCGCTCATGACCGAGGTGGAGGCCTGGCTGATCGAGCAGCCCTCACCGTCCCAGCCGAGATCGACAATGGCGCCGTCGGCCAGCTTGACCCGCACCGTGACCTCGTCGCCGCATGTCGGGTTGACGTGGTGCACCTCGGCGTCGAAGTCCTCGGGCAGCCCGCGGTGTTGCGGATGCTTGTAATGATCCAAGATGATCTCTTGGTACATCGACTCGCTCATCGGGAGAACATCTCTTTCACTGTGTCTACGCCGCGGACCAGGGCGTCGATCTCGTCGGTGGTGGTGTACACCCCGAAGGACGCGCGGGTGGTGGCCGGTATTCCGTAGCGGACACAGACCGGGCGGGCGCAGTGGTGCCCGGCGCGCACGGCGATCCCCTGCTCGTCGAGCAGCTGCGCCACGTCGTGCGGGTGGATGCCGGGCAGCGTGAACGAGATCGTGGCGCCACGGTCGAGCGGCGTGGCCGGGCCGATGATGCGCAGGCCGTCGATCCTCTGCAGCTCGTCGAGCGCGTGGGCGGTGAGTGCCTTCTCGTGCTGGCGGATCTCGGTCATGCCTATCGCGGTGACGTAGTCGACCGCGGTACCGAGGGCGACCGCCTGGGCGATCATCGGGGTGCCGGCCTCGAAGCGGTGCGGCGGGGCAGCGAAAGTGCTGCCGGTCATGTCGACCGTCTCGATCATCTCGCCACCGCCGAGGAACGGCGGCAGTTGCGCGAGCAGCTCGTAGCGCCCCCAGAGCACACCGACACCGGTGGGGCCGTAGAGCTTGTGGCCGGTGAACGCGACGAAGTCGGCGCCGAGGTCCTGCACGTCCAGCGGCAGGTGCGGGGCGGCCTGGGCGGCGTCGACGATCGAGATGGCACCCACCGCCTTGGCACGTGCGGCGATGCGCTTGACGGGGTTGATGGTGCCAAGCGCATTCGATTGATAGACGAACGAGACGACCTTGGTGCGCTCGTTGATGACCTCGTCGATGGCGGATTCGACCAGGCGGCCGCTGTTAGGTCCGCTTGAGTCTATGGGGATGAAGCGGAACGTCGCGCCGGTGCGCTGCGCGAGCAACTGCCACGGGACGATGTTGCTGTGGTGCTCCATCTCGGTGACGACGATCTCGTCACCCGGGACGAGCCGGAAGGGCTCGGCACCGGGAAACGTGGTGGCGTTGGACAGCGAGTAGGCGAGCAGGTTCAGCGCCTCGGTGATGTTGCGGGTGAAGATGATCTCGTCGCGCGAGGGCGCGTTCAGGAACGCAGCGACCTTGTCGCGGGCACCCTCGTAGGCGTTGGTGACCTCGCTGCCCAAGGTGTGCACTGCACGCGCGACATTGGCGTAGTGGTTGGCGTAGAGGTCGGCCTCGGCATCGATGACGACCTGCGGCTTCTGCGCGCTGTTGGCACTGTCGAGGTACACGAGTGGAACGCCGTGCACCTCGCGCGACAGGATCGGGAAGTCCTTGCGGACCGTCTCGACGTCGAATGCCA
>JBDTXT010000023.1:0-13461 GCA_040006035.1 Pseudonocardiales bacterium
TGCGCCACATCCGCGGGTTCTTCTACCCGGTCAAGGAGAAGCCCGAGATCCAGGCCGCGATCGACGAGCTGGAAGCGGCGCAGGCCAACGGACACGTCACTCGCGACGAGCAGCCCCAGCTCACGGACTAACGCCCGCGTCGCGGCTAGGGTGCCGGGTGCTCAGAGTTCTCGTCGACGCCGACAACGTCACGGCCCGTCGGCTGCAACCCGTCCTGAGCCTGCTCGGCACCGTGACCGACGACATGCAACTCACTGCGAGCGGCCGGCCCCACACGCTGGCCGCGGTGAGCTGGCCCAGCGGCTCGGTGCTGCTGCCCCATGAGGGCTGGCAGCGCGCCGACGTCGCACTCGCAGACGCGTACCGGCCGGACGACGAGGCGCTCATCCTGATCAGCGGCGACGGTGATTTCGCGCTCTTGGTCGATCGACATCCGGGGGCGGTGCTCGTGGTCAGCGGTGCTCCGAGCGGGCGGCTGCGCGACGCCGCGACGGTCGTCGATCCGGCCACCGAAGGTGTCGAGCCGATCCGGCGGTGGCTTGGCGCCAACGGCGTCGCCGTTGGCCAGGCCACTTAGTCAGGAAGCCGGACGTCGGCCGCCGATGTAGTACTCGAACAACAACCCGCCGACGGTGAACAGAATGCCCAACACGCCGGCGATCGCCAGCCACATCTGGAAGAACGCGAATCCCATTCCGGTGGCCGTGGCGGCCGTGGCGATCGCCACCGGCCAGTAGCTGCCCGGGCTGAAGAAGCCCAACTCCCCGGCAGCCTCGGCGATCTCGGCGTCGCCGCGGTCCTCGGGCCGCGGGTCGATGCGCCGTGAGACGAACCAGAAGAACGATCCGGTGATGCCCATCAGGCCGCCGGAGAGGATCAGCGCAGCCAGGCCGGCCACCTCGACGTGGCCCTGGTCGCGGGAGGACCAGAAGCCGTACAGCAGCGCGGTGGCCCAGCAGAACACCGCCAGGCCGAGGAACAACCGGGCTTCGACTCTCATGGGTCAGCCGCCGTTCTTCTCGCTCGCCGAGCGAGCGCTGCGATCAGTGTTGAACGGGTGGGTCGTCGTGGCGTAGGGGGCAAGCCCGGCCGCCTGCATGGCCAGCGATTGCCGGGCCGGGTAGCCCTTGTCGCCGGGCGGGTACTTGGCCAACGCATCCAGGTATTTCTGGAACTGCTCGGCCGTGACGACACGGACCTCGAAGTTCATCTGCGAGTGGTAGGTGCCGCACAATTCGGCACAGCGCCCGACGAAACTGCCGGTCGACGTCGCGGTGAACTCGAACTGGTTGTCGCGCGCAGTTGAGGTGGTGCCGTAGGGGATGACGTCGCGCTTGAACAGGAACTCCGGAACCCAGAACGCGTGGATGACGTCGGCGGAGTGTTCGACGATGCGCACGCTCTGGTGCACCGGGATCACCAGGATCGGGATCTCGGTGTCGCTGCCCACCGTCGAGAGGTACAGCGGCTTGTCGGCCGCACCTGCCTGCTGACCTGGCGCGCCGCAGGAGTAGGACACGTTGCTCGAGGCCTCGTCGCAGCCGATGATCTTGGGCTTGCTGTTTTCAACGCCGTTTCCCGCGGGATCGCCCACAGCCTGCTGGCCCGCGTAGACCGGCTGGACCGCCTTACCGGACGCGTCCTTGTAGGACTGGTAGTCGAACTGCCAGTTCCACTTGAAGGCGTCGACCTGGACGATCACGTCGGGGTTAGCCGAGAGCCGATTGACGTTGTCCTCGACGACGACGGTGCGCCAGAACAGCACCGCGATGATGACGAACGGGACCAGCGAGTAGATGATCTCCAGCGTCAGGTTGTACTTCAACTGCTTGGGCAGGTAGTCGTCGCGCTTGCGGTAGCGGATGCAACACCAGAAGATCAGGCCCCACACCCCGACCCCGACGACCAGCGCGGCAACACCCGACCAGGTCCAGAGCACGCGCATCTGTTCGGCCTGCTTGGTGACGCCCGTGGGCCAGCCGAAGCGCATCTTGTGCTCGGCGTCGTGGATCGAACAACCGCTGAGCAGCAGGGTAAGCGAGCCCAACAACACGGCCAGACGACTGCCTCGAGACCAACGTCTACGACGCACTTGTACCCGCCTCTCGGACTCGTCTGGAACGGTTCGAAGCCTACTGGACGCGGCCGCCTGCCTCCCTGATGGGGTAGGGCCGTTCGCGGCCTGCGGGGCGCCGGGGCGGCGGCTCGCTACCGTCGACGCGTGTCGACCTATCTGGACGCGGCGGCCGGTGCTCCGCTGCACCCCGTCGCACGCGAGGCATGGCTTGCTGCGCTCGATGAAGGCTGGGCCGATCCGGAGCGCGTGTACCGGGCCGGCCGGCTGGCCCGACGGTTGCTCGACGCCGCCCGCGAGTCGGTGGCCGAGTCGATCGGCGCCCGCCCGGACGAGGTGAGTTTCGCCGCGAACGGCACCCAGGCGCTGCATGCGGCGGTGCTCGGCGCCCTCGCCGGCAACCGGCGCGCCGGGCGGTGTCTGGTGCACAGCGCGGTCGAGCACTCGGCGGTGCTGCACGCGGCCGAGGTGCACATCGCCGCGGGAGGGTCGGCAGTATCGCTCGGCGTCGACACGTTCGGGCGGGTGGACGCGGCGCTCTTCGCGGACGCGATGCGCCAGCCGGGAGTGGCGGTGGCCGCGTTACAGGCGGCCAACCACGAGGTCGGCACGACCCAGCCGGTGGCTGAGGTAGCAAGGCTGGTGACCGACGTCGCGCTCGTGGTGGATGCCACCCAGACGCTGGGGCACCACCCGGTGCCCTCCGGGTGGTCGGTGCTGGCCGCCGATGCCCGGGCGTGGGGCGGGCCGAGTGTAGGTCTGTTGGCGGTGCGGACCGGCGTGCGGTGGCGCTCGGTCGCACCGGCCGACGAGCGCGAGGCGGGCCGGGTACCGGGGGTGCCGAACCTGCCGGCGGTGGTGGCCGCGGCGGCTGCTCTGCGGGCCGTCTGCGCCGCCCAGCAGGCCGAGGCTGCTCACCACGCCGCGCTGGTGGAGCGCATCCGCCGCACCGTCGCGGCCACCGTCGCCGACGTCGAGGTGCTGGGCGACCCGGTGGACCGGCTGCCGCACATCGTCACGTTCTCGTGTCTCTACGTCGACGGCGAGGCGCTGCTCACCGCCCTCGACCGCCGCGGCTTCGCGGTGTCGTCCGGCTCGTCGTGCACGTCGTCGACCCTGGAGCCCTCGCACGTGCTGGTGGCGATGGGGGCGCTGACGTCGGGCAACCTGCGGGTGTCGCTGCACCACGCGAGCACCGAGAAAGACGTCGACGCGTTCCTGGCCGTCCTGCCCGAGGTCGTAGCAGAGGTCCGGGCCGAGCTGGGCGCGACCGGCCTGTGATCCTCGACTGCCGGGGGCGGCGCTGCCCGCTGCCGATCCTCGAGCTGGCCCGGCACATCGGCGACGTCGCGATCGGCGAGACCATCACCGTGGAGGCTGACGATCCGGCGGCCCGTCCGGACATCGCGGCCTGGTGCCGGATGCGCGGGCACGCCTACGACGGTGAGGGAGTTGCGGCCGACGGCACGCCCGGCTACACCGTGCGCCGCCTGCAATGACGCGTCCTGAATACTGGGCGATGTGTGCGGACTGATCGGATTCCTAGCGGCCAACGGCGACGCGGCGACGCACGAGGCTGCCGTTGAGGGATCGCTGCCCGACATGCGCCACCGCGGCCCGGACGAGGGCGGCGTGTGGTCCGACGACGACGTGGTGATCGGTTTCCGCCGCCTGTCGATCATCGACATCGACCGCTCGCACCAACCACTCCCCTGGCTCGGCGGGCGCTATCACCTGATTTTCAACGGCGAGATCTACAACTACCTCGAGCTTCGTGAGCGGCTGGCCCGTGACTTCGGAGCCAGTTTCGACACCGACGGCGACGGCGAGGCCGTCGTCGCCGGTTACCACTACCTCGGCGAGAGCGTCGTGCGCGAACTGCGGGGCATGTTCAGCTTCCTGATCTGGGACTCGCAGGAGCGGGTCATGTTCGGCGCCCGCGATTGGTTCGGCATCAAACCGCTCTACACCTACTCCGACGAGCGCGGTTCGTTCTTCGCCAGCGAGAAGAAGTCGCTGCTCGACGTCGCGGCTCCCGGGACGTCAGACGACATCGACGGCACGGCGCTGCAGCACTACCTGACGCTGCAGTACGTCCCCGAACCGGCGTCGATGCACACGAAGATCCGCCGCATCGAATCCGGCACCGCGTTCACGCTGCGGCCCGGCGAGCAGGTCCGCCCGAAGCGCTATTTCCACCCTGACTTCGCCATCAAGCCGGTGCCCGAACCCGACAAGCTGTACCGCGAGATCGCCGAGGCGCTGGAGGACTCCGTCGAGAAACACATGCGCGCGGATGTCACGGTCGGAGCGTTCCTGTCCGGCGGCATCGACTCGACGGCGATCGCCGCGCTGGCCAAGCGGCACAACCCGAAGCTGCTCACCTTCACCACCGGGTTCGAGCGTGAGGGCTTCAGCGAGATCGACGTGGCGGCGGAGTCGGCCGCGGCGATCGGCGTCGAGCACATCGTCAAGGTCGTCTCGGCCCGGGAGATGATGGACTCCCTGCCGCTGATCGTCTGGTACCTCGACGATCCGGTGGCCGACCCGGCGCTGGTGCCGTTGTACTTCATCGCCCGCGAGGCCCGCAAGCATGTCAAGGTCGTGCTGTCGGGCGAGGGTGCCGACGAGTTGTTCGGCGGTTACACGATTTACCGCGAGCCGATCTCGCTGCGCGCGTTCGAGCGCGTGCCCGAGGGAATGCGGCGCGGGCTCGGCAAGCTATCGACGAAGATCCCCGAAGGCACGCGTGGCAAGGATCTGCTGCGCCGCGGCGCGATCGGCATCGAGGAGCGCTATTACGGCAACGCGCGCATCTTCCGTCCCGACGAGATGGCGCTGTATCGCAACTACGACGAGGCGCTGTCCTACATGGACTTGACCAAGCCGCTGTACGACGCGACGACGCACCTCGACGACTCGACGCGCATGCAGTACGTCGACCTGTTCACCTGGCTGCGCGGCGACATCCTCGTCAAGGCCGACAAGATGACGATGGCGAACTCGCTGGAACTGCGGGTGCCGTTCCTCGACATCGAGGTCTTCTCAGTCGCGTCCTCGATCCCGACGGACCAGAAGATCACCAAGGAGACCACGAAGTTCGCGCTGCGGCGCGCACTGGCCGACATCGTGCCCACCCACGTGCTCGAACGGCCGAAGCTTGGGTTCCCGGTGCCGATCCGGCACTGGCTCAAGGACGACATGTACGACTGGGCGCGGGCGATCATCACCGAGTCGCAGACCGATCACCTGATCGACAACGATGCCGCACTGCGGCTGCTCGACGCGCACCGTGCCGGCCCGCACGACTACTCGCGCAAGATCTGGACGCTGCTCGTATTCATGGTTTGGCACGGCATCTTCGTCGAGGGACGGATCCGCCCCGAGGTCCCAGAGCCGGTCTACCCAGTCCGTCTCTGACCACTCGCGGTCGCCGCTGTGAGCTCAGCTGGCGGTGAGGCGCTCGACCGTGTCGACGTAGCGCTGTTTCGCCTCGTCGGCTGCTGTGCCGGCCACCTTGCTCCACGCGTCGTATTTCGCCTTGCCGACGAGGTCGAAGCGCCCGGGCTTCTTAGCACCGGACGCCTCACCTGCCGTCGCCTGCTTGTACAGTGCGTACAGCACGAGCAGATCGTCGTTGCTGGGCTTGGACGTCAACGCCTTGACGTCGAGCTGGGCCTGCTCGAAGCGTTCCTGTAGGTCAGCCATCGTCTACTCCCGCGATCAGTTCAGGTGGGGCAGAACCTCGGCGGCGCAGTCGTCGCCGTAGGACTCGGCCAGCCGCTCGGCGAAGGCCGGCGACTTGACCTCGTACTCCTGGGTGCCCACCGTTTCGAGGACGAGGGTGGCGAGCAGGCTGCCGACCTCGGCCGAGCGTTGCCACGACAACCCCCACTCGCGAGCGGCGATGAACCCGGCGCGGAAGCCGTCGCCGACACCGGTCGGGTCAGCCTTCAGGTACTCCTGCGCGACGGGAACGTGCACCCGCTCGAGGTCGCGGCCGATGATCTCGACGCCCTTTGATCCCAGGGTCGTCACCCGGACCCCAACCCGAGCCATGATCTCATTCTCGGACAACCCCGTCTTGGACTCGAGCAGGCTCTTCTCGTAGTCATTGGTGAACAGCAGGTCGGCGCCGTCGATCAGGGCGAGGAGCTCTTCGCCACTCATCCGGGCGATCTGCTGGGACGGGTCTGCAGCGAAGCGGAAGCCGCGCTCGCGGCACTCGACACCGTGGCGGACCATCGCGGCCGGGTCGTCGGCCGAGATGATGACCAGGTCGGCACCGCTCGCGGTCCAGGCCGGCTCGAGCTCTATGTTGCGGGCCTCGCTCATGGCGCCGGCATAGAACGAGGCGATCTGGCACATCTCCTCGTCGGTGGTGCAGACGAAGCGTGCGGTGTGGTGAATCGTCGATACGTGGACGAAGTCGCAGTTGACGCCGTTGCGTTCGAGCCAGGAGCGGTACTCGTCGAAGTCGGCTCCTACGGCGCCCATCAGCACCGGCGTCTCGCCGAGCTGGCCCATCCCGAACGCGATATTGGCTGCCACCCCGCCGCGCCGCACCACCAAGTCATCGACCAGAAACGACAGCGACACCTTGTGCAGGTGCTCGGCCAGCAGTTGGTCGGCGAACTTGCCGGGGAAATGCATCAAATGATCAGTAGCGATCGAACCTGCAACGAGTACGGGCATAGTCCGGAACGGTACCCGAGGCGCAAGAGCGGACTGCGCGGCGCAGCCGCTATCGGCGGCGACTCCGCCCGAGCGCCAGCGAGCGGCGGACGAGGCCGTCGAGGTCAATCCAGAACAATTCAGCCGCAGAAGGAGTTACCGCACGCGCAGCCGTTGGAGGCGTTGGGGTTGTCGATGGTGAAGCCCTGCTGCTCGATCGTGTCGGTGAAGTCGACCGTGGCGCCGCCGAGATACGGGGCGCTCATCCGGTCGACGACGAGCGGGACGCCCTGGATGTCGAGTTCGAGGTCGCCATCGAGGGTGCGCTCGTCGAAGAAGAGCTGGTACTGCAGTCCCGAGCAGCCGCCGGGCTGCACGGCGATTCGCAGCCGCAGGTCGTCGCGGCCTTCCTGGTCAAGCAGGGCACGGACCTTGACCGCGGCGTTGTCAGTCAGCGCGACCGTCGTCGTCGGCGCTTGCGCCGGCGCGGTCGTGAGCTCGATCGACGGAGATTCGGTGGCAGTCATGAGGCTCCCCGGGGGTGGTCTCGAGTAAGTGGCGTACATCGGGCCCAACTGGCTATCGCCTGCTGGCTATTCCCATCGTACGCAGGCGGTGGTCCAAGTACAGCCGACACGGCCCCGTGCGTATCCCAGATCGGCCGGTCAAGCGGGTCAGGCGGCGCGATCAGGTCGAGCGGATGTCCTGGCCGACCACGGATAGCGGGATGGACTTGAGGTCCGAGGAAGCCGGGCCGCTCAGCACCTTTCCGCTGGCATCGAAGCTCGACTGGTGGCAGGGACAGACGAAGCCGGCTTGGGCTGAGACGAAGTTCACCGGGCAGCCCTGGTGCGGACAGGTCGCGTCCAGTGCGGTGAATTTGCCGCTCTGCAACTGCATCACCCATACCGTGTCGGCCAGCGAACTGTTGGTGACCTTATGCGCGCCGCCGACCGGCACCTCGTCCGCGGTAGCCAATACCGGACCACTCGCGGCCGGGGCGCTGGACGAACCAGTGGCCTGCCCGGGCGAGCTGACCGTGCCTGGGATGCTTGCGACCCCGGTCGGTTGTCGGGAACCACCCGCGACGGAGTTCTTGGCCGCGCTGCGCCGAAAGAGGACCGAGCCGTTCAGCAGGGTGGCGCCGAGCACTGCGACCGCGGCGGCCAGCACGGCGCGCCGGGTGCGGTCCTCGCTCACGCCCGGGCGGGCGGCACGCTGCTGGGCCAGCCAGGCGTCGGCGGACAAGACACCGCCCGCGCCGGCGATCAGCAGCGCAGTGAAGGCGAATACGTAGACGAGGTCGGCGCTGGTGTACCAGGGCCGCGCGCCCCAACTCACCGTCAACCAGAGGGAGACGGTGATAAGCATCCCGCCGACAGCGGCCACCCGGGTGAAGAGCCCGAGCAGCATGCCCAGCCCGACTGCCGTTTCGGCTCCCGCCATCAGCACACCGAAGGCGAAGCTGTGCGCCTCGACCGGGCCGAGCAAGCCACCGATCGGGCTGATTTCACGCACCGCCACCAGCGATGCGTGCATCGACAGCGGTGCGGATGTATCGAGGAAACTTCGATCGGCGATCTTGGAGATACCGCCGTAGATGAACACGAACGCGAGGAAGGCCCGCAGCGGTAGGAGCGCCCAACCCACCTGATTGGTGCGCTCGCGCCACATGTCAGTCATCCCGATCCAGTCTGCGTCAAAGTGAGGTGGGACGCACCACATCGGTGACGTTCCCTATGTACTACCTACGTAGCCTGAGCCCGTGACGTTCACCGAGCCCGCTTCGACCCCGCTGGCGCTCCTGCTGCTCGGCCGCGGTGCCGATCTTGACTCCGAACGCGGAGTCGATTGCCCCGGCGAGTTGCCGCCAGCTTCGGACCCGACACTCGTGCAACGGGCTGGCGCGGCCAAAGCCGCGTTAGGCGAGCGGGTCTTCGTCCTCGGCCATCACTACCAGCGTGACGAAGTGATCCAGTTCGCCGACGTCACTGGCGACTCGTTCAAGCTGGCTCGCGACGCTGCGGCCCGACCTCAGGCCGAATATATCGTCTTCTGCGGTGTGCACTTCATGGCCGAGTCGGCCGACATCCTGACCGCGCCGGCGCAGCAGGTCATCCTGCCCGACCTGGCCGCGGGCTGCTCGATGGCCGACATGGCCGGCTACCAGCAGGTGGTAGAGGCGTGGGACGTCCTCACCGACGCGGGAGTGGCCGAGTCGACGATCCCGATCACGTACATGAACTCCTCCGCGGCGATCAAGGGTTTCACCGGTGCGCACGGTGGGGCCGTGTGCACGTCGTCGAACGCCGGCCGGGCGCTGCAGTGGGCGTTCGAGCGCGGCGAGAAGGTGCTGTTCCTGCCGGATCAGCACCTGGGCCGCAACACGGCGGTACTGGAGCTTGGGATCCCGCTCGACAGATGCGTCGTGTTCGACCCGCACCGGCCCGGCGGTGGCCTGCGCCCGCAGCAACTGCGCGACGCGACGATGATCTTGTGGCGCGGGCACTGCTCGGTGCACGGGCGCTTCAGCGCTGACAACGTCGCCGACGTGCGGGCCCGGATCCCGGGTGTCAACATCCTGGTTCATCCCGAGTGCCGTCACGAGGTGGTCCTCGCCGCCGACCTCGTCGGCTCCACCGAGTTCATCATCAAGACTCTCGATGCCGCGGAACCAGGCTCGTCGTGGGCCATCGGCACCGAACTCAATCTGGTGCGCCGGTTGGCCGCAGCCCATCCCGACAAGCGCATCGCGTTCCTGGAGAAGACCGTCTGCTACTGCTCGACGATGAACCGCATCGACCTGCCGCATCTGGTCCGGTCGCTGGAGTCGCTGGCCCGGGGTGATGTCGTCAACCGCATCACTGTCGAGCCGGCAATCGCGGCGAACGCCCGCCTGGCCCTGGAGCGGATGCTCGCGCTGGCCCATCCCGTCGTGCTCGCCGACTGAGGTTCAATTACTCTCACTGTTGTGAAACTGCTGCCCCGCCGCAACGCCGAGACCGAATCTGCCGCCGTTCCCGAGGTGCTCGAGCCGGGCACCGGCTCCGGTAAGGGCCGGCCCACCCCGAAACGACGCGACTCCGCGGTGCAGCGCGGACCGGTGAGCGCCCCCAAGACCCGCAAAGAGGCTTACGCACGCCAGAAGCAGGCGGCGAGGGCAGCCAAGGGCACCCGCAACGCGCCGGCGGGTACTCCGCTGAGCCCGCAGCAGCGCCGCGAAGCGCTGCGGGCGGGCGACCCGGCCCACCTGCCCCGCCGCGACCAGGGCACCACCCGCAAACTCGCCCGCGACTACGTCGACTCGCACCGGATGTTCAGCAACTTCCTGCTGCTGCTGTTCCCGCTGATGATCGTCAGCTACGTGCCGGCGCTGGCGATTCTGCGCTTCGCGGTGATCGTGGTCTTCCTCGCCCTGGTGGTCGAGTGGTACATCACCGGTCGCAGGGTGCGCGCCCTCGCCGTCGAACGCAACGGCGAGGCGCAAGGCAGCGCGATGTCGATCGGGTTCTACGCCGGCAGCCGCGCCTACCTGCCGCGCAAGTGGCGCCTACCGGCCCCGCAGAAGCAGCTCGGCGACAAGATCTAGGGCGGCGACTGACCGCCGCGGGTGATCATCTAGAACTTGGCGCGATATGCGACGCTGACTGCTAGGTGATCAATTGGATCTGGCCGCGTCGTGATCCGGTCAGGCTGACACGCCGGGCTGGTGCGGCGGGCCAGCACCCGGTCTGGAAGTGTTGGCAGTGTGCTTGACCCGCGCGAGCTGTTCGCGGTCGAACCGACGTTGCCCGAACTCGGCCGACCGGTGCTGGTCCACGCGCTGGACGGCTTCGTCGACGCCGGCCGGGTCACCGCCCTGACGCGGCAGCACCTCTTCGAGACCCTCGAGTCGCAGGTCATCGTGACCTTTGATGCCGATCAGCTGTTCGACTACCGAGCCCGGCGGCCGGAGATGATCTTCAACACCGACCACTGGGAGTCCTTCGCCGAACCGCTGCTCGCGATCCATGCTGTGCGAGATGCGGCCGGTGCAGCCTTCTTGCTGCTGTCCGGTCCGGAACCGGACACCCAGTGGGAGCGCTTCGCCGCGGCGGTCGAGCTCGTCGTGCGGCAACTCGACGTGCGCTTGGTGATCGGGCTCGACGCCATCCCTATGGGCGTCCCGCACACCCGGCCGACGAGCGTGATCGCGCACGGCAGCCCGGCCGAACTCGTTGCCGACTACCACGCCTGGCTGGGCACCGTGCAGGTGCCCGCCAGCGCCGGACACCTACTCGAGTTCCGCCTCGGCCAGGCCGGGTTCGACTCGATCGGTTTCGCGGCGAACGTCCCGTACTACCTTGGCCATGTCGACTATCCCGAGGCTTCGGCGAAGCTGCTCGAGTGCGTCGCCCGCGCCGCGGAGCTGCAACTGCCGGCAGATGCCCTCACCGAGGCGGCCACCGGCGTACGCGCCGCGATCGACGAGCAGATCGCGGCCTCGGAGGAGATCACCGCGCTGGTTCGCACCTTGGCGGAGCAGTACGACACCATCGTCGCCGGCGGCGGTGGTGGGCTGGTGCCCGACGGTCGGCGGCTGCCCACGGCGGACGAGATCGGCGCCGAGTTCGAGCAGTACCTCGCGCGGCAACCCCGGCCGGGAGACTCCCCGCCCGAGTGAGCTCGGCCTCAGAGTGGGCCGACGTCGGTGACCGTGACCACCGGTTCACCTGCAGCGTCGCTGGCGGCCAGATCGATCTCGGCGCTGATCGCCCAGTCATGGTCATCCTCAGGGTCGTCGAACACCTGCCGCACCCGCCAGAGCCCGTCGCCGACGTCGACGTGCAGCAGCGCCGGGTTGCGCGCGTCGCCGCCGGTGCCCAGCCGGTCGTACTCGGCGAAGTACGCCTCGAGCGCCTCGCGCCACCGGTCGGCATCCCAGCCGTCGGCGCTGTCGAGTGCACCGAGCTCGTCGAAGCGCCGCCGCGCGGCGAGCTCGACTCGGCGAAACATCGCGTTTCGCACCAGCACGGTGAACGCGCGGACGTTCTGGGTCAGCGTCACCGGCACAGCGGGTTCGGGCGTGCCCGCCGCGACCCCGGCGCCCTCGGTCAGCTGCTCCCACTCGTCCAGCAAACTGGAATCCACCTGCCGGACCACGGCGCCGAGCCACTCGATGAGATCGCTCAGCGCCTCGGTGCGGGCCGCGTCGGGCAGCGACGCCCGCAGTGCGCGGTAGGCGTCGGACAGGTACCGCAACACCAGACCTTCACTGCGGGACAGGCCGTAGAACGCGACGTATTCGGTGAAGGTCATCGCGCGTTCCCACATGTCCCGCAGGACAGACTTCGGTGACAGCTGGTCCTCGTCGAGCCACGGGTGGCTCTGGCGGTAGATTGCGAACGCGCCCGACAGCAACTCGTTCAGCGGCTTCGGGTACGTGACCTCGGACAGCAGTTCCATGCGCTCGTCGTATTCGATGCCCTCGGCCTTCATGGCTGCGATCGCCTCACCGCGAGCGGCGCGCTGCTGCGCGGCCAGTACCTGCCGAGGGTCCTCCAGCGTCGACTCGAACACCGACACGACGTCCAGCGCGTAGGTTTCCAACTCCCGGTCGAGCAGATCGAGAGCCGCATGGGCGAACGTCGACAACGGCTGGTTCAACGCGAAGTTCAACGGCAGGTCAGCCGTCAGGCGCACGGTGCGCCCCAGCTCGTCCGGCGCGTCCAGCCGCTCGATGACACCGGCGGCCAGCAACGCGCGGTAGGCGCGGATCGCGTCGCGGACCTGGCCGCGGCGGGCCGAGACCGGGCTGTGGTTGCCCAGGATGAGAGCACGCATCGCGGCGAACGCATCCCCCGGCCGCGCGATCACATTCAGCACCATCGCCGGCGTCACCGCGAACTGCGGTGTGAGAGCTTCTGGCTGCGAGGTCATCAATCTGTCGTGGGTGCTCTTGCCCCACGACACGAAGCCCTCGGGCGGCTTCTTGCGGATGATCCGGCGACGTTTCTTCTCGTCGTCGCCGGCCTCGGCCACGAGCTTGGCGTTCTCGACCTCGTGCTCGGGGGCCTGCACCACGACGGTGCCGGCGGTGTCGAACCCCGGTCGCCCGGCCCGGCCGGCGATCTGGTGGAACTCGCGCACCTGCAGGTGCCGGGTGCGCTGCCCGTCGTACTTGCTCAGCCCGGCGAACACGACGGTCCGGATCGGGACGTTGATGCCGACCCCGAGGGTGTCCGTGCCGCAGATGACCTTCAGCAGCCCGGCCTGGGTCAGCTGCTCGACCAACCGCCGGTACTTCGGCAGCATCCCGGCGTGGTGCACCCCGATGCCGTGGCGCACCAGGCGCGACAGCAGCTTGCCGAAACCCGCGTTGAAGCGGAAATCCCCGATCGCGACCGCGATCGCGTCCTTCTCGGCCCGGGTCGCGACGTTGATGCTCGTCAGCGACTGGGCGTGCTCGAGTGCGGCGGCCTGGGTGAAGTGCACGACGTAGATCGGCGCCTGCCCCCCGGCCAGCAGGTCCGTGATGGTCTCGTGCAGCGGCGTGGTCTCGTAGTAGTGATACAGCGGCACCGGGCGCTCCTGCGCCGTAACGGTCGCGGTCGCGCGCCCGGTTCGGCGCGACAACTCGCCCGCCAGCTCGGTGACATCACCGAGGGTCGCGGACATCAGCAGGAACTGCGCGCCCGTCAGTTCGAGCAGCGGCACCTGCCAGGCCCAGCCGC
>JBDTXT010000024.1:0-13245 GCA_040006035.1 Pseudonocardiales bacterium
ATCAGCGGGCCGGCCCGGGTGAACGGCATCAGCACGGCGCCCTCGGCGTTCGCTGCCTGCACCAGTCGATCCACCACCTTGCGCCGGGACGGCGTCGTGTGCGAAGCGGCGGCGGTTGGTCTGTCGGGCGCCGGGAATCGATCTAGGAGCAGTTGGTCCCCGAATGGCGCCGAGTCCGACCAGCCGAGGAACGAGTGGCACTTACCTGCCCGTCAGGAAGGTGCCAGACGGATCAGCTGTCACGCCAGTCCCGTTAGTCGCTAATGTCCGCGTGCCAGCCCAGGCTTGACCGGATCGAGAAGCGACGCCACCCGGCCCGCTCAGCAGCCGCCCTCTGCCTCGGGTTGACGGCAAGCTGCTCGGATCATTTGTCGGTTCTTTGCTACCCGCGGAGCCGGCCTCGTTCGCCGAACAACGGCGCTGCACGTCTGGAGACGTCATGAGGAAGCTCTACAGCCTGCCGATTGCGACCCTGGTTGTCGTTGCCAGTGGTGCCGTATTCGCCGGCACCGCGTCGGCGTCGCCGGACTCGACGCATGTATCGAGGCATTCCAAGGTGCTGCAGGAACTGCACCACGATACGTCCGGTCCGTTGCGTCAGATGACGCCGGTGCCCACCGGTGGCGAGCAGGGGGAGAAGGAAGTACCCGGACGGTTGCCCCATCCGCAGCGGGTGGTGCCCGATGGGGCTCTGCAGACGAGTGCCGGGACCGCCGCGCCGACGCCGGGTGCCGGTTTCGACGGCTTGGGTCTCGGCTTCAGCGGCCCGGGTGGGACGTTCAACCTGGGCGGCGTGCCACCGGACCCCAACTCGGCCATCGGTGCCACCCAGTTCGTCGAGATCGTCAATAGCGGCTTCGCGGTGTTCAGCAAGACCGGCACGGTGACCTACGGCCCGGCGAACACGAATACGTTGTTTACCGGCTTCGGCGGCCCGTGTGAGACGACCGACGACGGCGACGCGGTGGTGCGTTACGACTCACTGGCCAACCGTTGGGTGATCACTCAGTTCGCGAACGTGCAGACCAGCGGACCGTTCTATGAGTGCGTTGCGGTGAGCCAGACCTCCGATGCAACCGGCGCCTACAACCGGTACTCCTTCCAGTATTCGAGCTTCCCGGACTACCCGAAGCTGTCGGTCTGGCCGGACGCGTACTACATCACCTACAACCTGTTCAACGCTGCGGGTACGGCCTTCCAGGGTGCGGAGAGTTGCGCGATGAACCGGGCGGCGATGCTGGCCGGCACGACGGCTACCCAGCAGTGCTTCACCACCTCGACGGCATACGGCGGCATCCTGCCCGCGGACGTCGACGGCACGACGGCGCCGCCGACCGGGGCGCCGAATGTCCAGATGGCCCTCGGCACCACCAGCACGACGCTGGCCTACTGGAAGTTCCACGTCGACTTCGCTACTCCGGCGAACACCACCTTCGCCGGGCCGACCACCCTCACCGTCGCCGCGTACACACCGGCGTGCGGAACGAGTGGTACCTGCGTCCCGCAGTCGGGCACCACCCAGCAGCTCGACTCTTTGTCGGACCGGTTGATGTTCCGGCTGGCTTACCGCAACCTCGGTGATCACCAGTCGCTGGTGGTCAGCCACTCGGTGACGGCCGGCACGTCGGTCGGCGAGCGGTGGTATGAGTTCCGTCTCGATGCCAGCGCGACCCCGACCGTGTTCCAGCAGAGCACCTACGCCCCGGACTCGACGTATCGCTGGCTCGGTTCGGCTGCGATGGACAAGGCCGGCAACATCGCGCTGGGCTACACCGCATCGAGTTCCGCTCTGCACCCGAGCATCCGCTACACCGGGCGCCTGGCCGCTGATCCGCTCGGGCAGATGAGCCAGGGCGAGACGACGGCCGTCACCGGCGGCGGATCGCAGACCCAGTACTCGCGCTGGGGCGACTACTCCAGCATGAGCGTCGACCCGACCGACGGGTGCACGTTCTGGTACACCCACGAGTACATCCCCGCCAACGGCAACTTCAACTGGAAGACCCGCAACGCCTCCTTCACCCTGCCCAACTGCGGCGCTGTCCCTCCGCCACCGGTCAATGACTTCTCGATCGCGGTCAGCCCGGCTTCGGGAACCGTCACGGCCGGCGCTTCGACGACGGCGACGGTGAGCACCGCTGTCACGGCCGGGGTGGCCGGCACCGTCACGCTGAGTGCTTCTGGCCTACCCGCAGGAGCGACCGCGTCGTTCAGCCCCGCTTCGGTCACGGCGGGCGGGTCGTCGACGCTGACGATCACGACCTCCGCGGCCACACCGCCAGGTACGTCAACAGTCGTCATCACCGGCACCGAGGGCACCGTTACCCACAGCACCAACTACGGGCTCACGGTCAATCCGGCCGGCGGCGGTGGGGGGATCGTCAACGGCGGCTTCGAGGCCGGGACCCTGAGCGGTTGGACCTCGACCGGGTCCACGAGTGTCGTCAGTACCGGTGCCCACAGTGGTACCTATGCCGCGCGGGTCGGCTCAACCGCCCCCAGCACTGATTCCTCGATCAGCCAGACGTTCACCGCGCCGAGCGGGTCGACCGGCTTGTCGTTCTGGTACAACGTCACCTGCCCGGACACCGTCACCTACGACTGGGCCACGGCCACGCTGAAGGACAACACCACCGGCACCACTGCCACGCCATTGGCGCGCACCTGCACCAACGGCGCGGGGTGGAAGAACGTCACCGCGGCCGTCACAGCCGGGCACAGTTACACGCTGACCCTGGCCAGCCACGATGACAACTACGCCGGGGACGCCACGTTCACCCTGTTCGACGACGTCGCTCTCACCAGCACGCCGCCGCCGACCGGCGGGGTCACCAACGGCGGATTCGAGACCGGCAGCCTGAGCGGCTGGACGTCCACCGGCTCGACCAGTGTGGTGAGCTCCGGTGCACACACCGGAACCTATGCCGCGCGGGTCGGATCGACCGCGCCGAGCACCGACTCGACGATCAAGCAGACGTTCACGGCCTCGAGTGGTTCTACGGTGCTGTCGTTCTGGTACAACCTGACCTGCCCGGACACCGTCACCTACGACTGGGCCACGGCCACGCTGAAGGACAACACCACCGGCACCACGGCCACGCCATTGGCGCGCACCTGCACCAACGGCGCGGGGTGGAAGAACATCACCGCGGCCGTCACAGCCGGGCACAGTTACACGCTCACCCTGGCCAGCCACGATGACAACTACGCCGGGGACGCCACCTTCACCCTCTTCGACGACATCACGCTCAGGTGAGCTAGTACCCAGCCAGTCGCTGGGCGTGTCTCTACGGCACGCCCAGGGCTGGGGGTCGACCTTGCGACGTCGGGCACGCGGAGCAGACGCCAAAGCGTCTAACAGGTGAGGGTCTCGCGACGGAAACCGGAGTGCCGCATGACGAACTCGGATCTGCCACGGACGAGCACCGGCGCCGGACTCGGCGCGCTGGTCGCAGCGATGCTTCTCGGCGGGTGTGCCACGCCGTCGCCCGCACGCATCGCCGCGAGCAGCGGCGGCTCGGTCTCTGCCAGTGCGGGTAGCACCGCTGCCCCCACCCCTGTCGTGACCTCCGGCTCGCCGAGTTCCGGCACCCCGGTTACGAGCAGCCCGAGCCCGCCTGCGTCGGCGCCGCGACAGGTGGGTCTGCAGGCTTCCGGCACCACCATCGCCCTGCGGGTCGGCCAGACCCTGGTGGTCACGTTGGCGCCGAACTGGACGCCACCGGTCGCGGGGCCCGCGGAATCCAGTGCGCAGGCAGCGACACCGCCCCTGCGGCGCGACTCGGCAGTTGGGTTCCCTAGTGCCGGGGCGGCGGCGGCCACATTCACGGCCGTGCACGTGGGCACCGCGACCGTGTCGGCACACACCGACTTCGCATGCCTGCACACCAAGCCGAGGTGCCTGCGGCCGCAGCAACTGTTCACCCTCACCGTGCAGGTGTTACCCCCGACTCGTTGACCACCCGATACCCATGCGCGACCTGCTGCGTCGTGCCGTCGAATCACCCGATGCTCACCCGGCCGAATGACCGATCAGCCGAGGCTGTGCAGTCGCCGCTGCAGTTGCGCCCGTTCGGCCGGCGACTCCGTGAGGGCCAGCGCCTCGCGGTAGCGCGCCGCCGCCTGCTGAGTTCTGCCGCCGCGCAGCAGCAGATCCGCCTGGGCGGCAGGCAGCAGCCGAAAGCCCGTCAGCGTCGGGGCGAGAGCGTCCAGCAGGGCCAGCCCCGCGTCCGGACCGTCGCGCATCCCCACGGCGATGGCCCGATTGAGCAGGACGATCGGCGAGTTCGCATGCTGCGCCAGCTCGTCGTACAGACCGACGATCCGGTGCCAGTCCGTCGCGGCCGCCGATGCCGCGACTGCGTGACATTGTGCGATCAAGGCCTGCAGCACATACGGTCCCCGCCCACGGGTGGTACGCAGTTCGCCGGCAGCATGGGCGATCTCCGGCTGATTCCACCGCGACCGGTCCTGCTCCTCGAGCGTGAGCAGCTCTCCTTCGTCACCGCGGCGGGCCGCCCGACGGGAGTGCTGCAGCAGCAGCAGCGCGAGCAGTCCGCGAGCTTCGGGCTCCCCCGGCATCAAGAGCACCAGCTGCGAGGCCAGCGAGATCGCCGTCGACGCCAGTGGAGTGTCGCCGAGTCCGGAATAGCCCTGGTTGAACACCAGATAGACCACGGCGAGCACGCCGCTGAGTCGCTCACCGAGCGCCTCGTCGGGCGGCACCCGGTACGGGATGCCCGCGTTCGTGATCTTGCGCCGGGCCCGCACCAGCCGTTGCGCCATCGTCGATTCGGGCACCACGAACGCGGTCGCGATGTCGCTGACCGAGAGGCCGGCCACCGCACGCAGGGTGAGGGCGACCTGCGCAGGAAGTTCGAGCGCCGGGTGGCAGCAGGTGAAGATCAGCCGCAGTCGGTCATCCTGCGGCGGTTCGCTCCGTTCATCCATGATCGCCACCTCGGCCAGCTTGGAACGCTCGGATGCCGATCGACGTAGTCGATCGATGGCCCGATTGCGCGCGGTTGTCGCGAGCCATGCGGCAGGCTTCTGGGGCACGCCGTCGACCTCCCAGCGCTGCAGGGCAGCCGCGAACGCATCGCTCGCGGCGTCCTCGGCGAGCGCCCAGTCCCTGGTGAGGCGGATCAGCCCCGCCACGATCCGTGCCCAGTCAGATTCGTGTGCCTGGGCTAGCGCGTCCGACGCCGCCGTCATTCGTCGAACTGCATCACCGGTCGGATCTCGATGCGACCGTTGCGCGCCATCGGGTGTCGCGAAACGTAGTCGATCGCCTGGTCGAGGTCCTCGCAGTCGATGATGTCGTAGCCGACGATCCATTCCTTGGACTCGGTGTACGGGCCGTCCGTGACGAGCACCTCGCCGCTGCGCACCCGCACCAACGTTGCATCCTGGATCGGGCGCAGGACGTCACCGCGCAGTCGGATGCCTCGGCGTTCGCCCTCGGCCACCCAGTCCTCGACCTCGCCCGCAGCCTCGGCCTGGGCATCGGGTTCGGTATCAGTGGCGACGAACAACAGGTATTCCATGATTCCTCCTCGGGTGGACGGTATGTAAGTACAACGAATGGTGGCAGGGCCATTACGACAGGTCGGCCAGATCGTCTTGGGTTAGTTATGAGTCCTCGACAAGCGGTCACCGCAGTTCGCCGGGCGGCCGCCGGCTCCTAGGTGAGCGGCCCGGATTGCGGATGGCCGAAGCTCAGCTCTCGCGCGGCCGGGTCGAGCCAGAAGTTCGGGTTGGGTTCGTCGGTGTCGTAGTAGCGGTGCCACGCTTCGCCGAACGTCGAGCCGAGGTGGCCGTTGATCCACGACCAGTCCCCGTACGCGCGGCGGCCGGCCGCTTCTTCCCGCTTGACGAACTCGATGAACAGGGCCGATTCGGCGACCGGTTCCTCGATCCGCACTCCGGCCGCCCGGAACGAATGCAGCACAGCCGTGTTCAGCTCTACCGCAGCGCGCACCTGCCAGAAGTTGCCCGTCGATGTGGTGTCCAGGCCCATCCGGGACGCGATGCGCGGCAGCTGGCCATAGCGGTCGACGTCGCCGAAGTTGCGGGTCGCGATCTCGTCGACCAGGTAGAAGCCGCTGAACGGCGCGCAGGAATAGTCGATGCCGCCGATGCGCAGCCGCATGTTGCTGATCACGGGCACCGCATGCCAGCGCAGATCCAGCCCGGCGAACCATGGCAGCGTCGGATGAGTGACGGGCACTTCCAGGACGGCGCCGCTGGGCACTGCGACGACCCGTGCAGCCTCCCGGTCGGTCTCGATCAGCCAGGGCAACACGTCGAAGGCCGAGGGCGGTGTGGGCCGTTCCCACCCGTAGGAACCCAGTAGCTCGGTGAAGTCGGCATAGCGCGGATCGCCCAGCACGCTCCCGTCGGGCTCGATGTATCCGGCGTAGCGGATCAACTGTTCGTTCGCGACGCGCACCCGCGGACCGGCGGTGCCGTCCTGGCAGAACACCGTGATCGTGGAGCGGATCCGCCCCGCATTGGTGGCGAAGCGCAGGTGCTGGGTCAGCTCGTCCGCGATCTCGTCGATCGTGGCCGCCGTTCGCGCGTCTCGCACGACGAGTGATTGCCACCTGCCCCGGCCGATGCAGCGCACTGACTGGCGCCACGCGACGCGCGCCCCCCACTCCAGCTCTTGGAAGGTATGGACGTAGGCGCCGCTGTGAGTGACGTCGTTCTGGATCGCGCGCCAACGTTGCTCAAGATGGGCCTGCGGCTGCCTTTCGGTGAAGAACATCTCCAGCCAGGCGCGGGCTTCGTCGAGATCCACCGGCGTGGGGGGCTCACCCGGTTCAGCGACGTCGAGAGCGGAGGCCATCTCCGGGTACGGGCAGGACGACATCGCTCAAACCTCCGCAAATAGCCCGGCATCTCTTACGGAATGTGCACGCTACGCGACCGGCGGCGCGAAAGTCTAACTCTGAGTTAACATCTACCCGTAACTCCATGTCGGGGCAGAACGGGGCGAATGGGCAGGCCGGGATCAGTGCAGGTGCCGTTGCCAGTCCGGCGGGATCTTCTCGGCGGGGGCCGGAACGGGCTGCTCGAGCGGGTGATGCTCCGGCGGCGCCAGCGGCGGGCCGTCGACGAATTCCTTGGTCGGGTAGCTCCAGTACCAGTCCTCCCCTGGCTCGAAGCTGCGGATGAGCGGGTGGCCGGTGGAGTTCGCATGCCCGGTGGCGTGCTGCGACGGGGAGGTGTCGCAACAGCCGATGTGCCCGCACTGCGCGCACCGGCGCAGGTGCAGCCACCAGCCGTCGGCGGCCATACATTCCGCACAGCCGGGGCCACTCGTGGCCACGCTCGGGTCGATCCCGGGCGGCGTCTGGGTCATGAGCCGGCCTCCTGTGCCGAGGGTTCATCGAGACGGCCCGGGACAACGAACGGTAGCCGGACCTGGAATCGGGTGTTACCGGGGACGGATTCGACCCGCAGGTCGCCGTGGTGCTTGTTGACGATGATGCGCCACGAGATGTCCAGCCCGAGGCCGGTGCCCTCGCCGACGGCATTGGTGGTGAAGAACGGTTCGAATATTCGCTGCCGGATGTTTTCGGGGACGCCCCGGCCGGTGTCGCCGATCTCGACCAGCAGCGAGCTTCTCCTCGGACGGGTCCCACGGCTTGAGCAGGTAATAGTCCAGGTCGACTTCGTTGATGACGCTTATCGCGGCGTCGGTGTCGGCGTAGGCGGTCAGCGGCACCCGCCGCGCGTACGGGTAGAGGTGCATCGCCTGCTCGAGGAACTCGATCCCGTTCATCTGCGGCATGCGGTAGTCGGCTAGCAGCACCGCCACCTGGTCGCCGCGAAGCTTCATTTCGCGCAGGGCATCGAGGGCCTGCTGACCTGACTCGGCGCGCACGATCCGGTAGTTCTCACCGTACCGGCGACGCAGGTCCCGCGCGACGGATCGTGACACTCCGGGATCGTCGTCGACGGTCAAGATTGCCGCCCGCGTCTGGCCGCTGGCCGTCACTGGCGCCCCACTGGCGGCTTCGACGTCCTCACCGGACGAGCCTACGTCGCGACACGACGGCCTCGCCACTACGCGGTCGGCGAGGTGGGCACCCCTGTGGCACCGGGCGGCGACGCGCTGGTCGCAGGTGGGCTGCGGGGTCGTGCCGAGTGATGGTAGGGAGTCAGATTGGCGCGGTGAGTTCGAGGTGCACGCCGTCGGGATCGCTGAAGGACAGGATCGCGATCCCGAACCCGGCCAGCTCCTTGATCTCGCCGTGCGGGATCCCCTTGTCGCCCAACACGGCTGCGGCTGCGTCCAGGTCGGCCCGGCTCCCCACACCGAAACTGATGTGGTCAAGGCCGGTGCGTTCGGAGTTGAAGGAATCGCCCGTGGACGCGACGGGCCGCAGCCCGAACAGGATGCCGTTGGTCTGGTAGACGACGCCACCGTAGAGCTGAACGGGGTCCTGCCGGACGGCCGGGTCGTTGGGATCGCCCGGCGATTCGGCCGCAACCTCGAAGCCGAGAACCTCCTCGTAGAACGCCCGCGAACGCATGAGGTCGGTGACGGTCAGGCGGACGTGATGCAAGCCGGTTGTGTCGATGAGTGCCATCGCAACCCCTGGGTCGACTGGACAGGTCCGTCCCTTCGTAGCGCAGCCACCGCGCCCAGTCCAGAACACACCGTCAGCACCCCTTACCCGCCGCCGCGGCAACATCCGCGAGTCCGGGGGCAGCGTCGCCCACATAAGGTGGTCCGGTGAAACCGACTGACATCACACATTTGATCACCCTGGGCGCACCGACGCTGAGCCCCGATGGCACCACGGCCGTGGTGGCGGCGCGGCACCCGGACGTCGTTGAGAACGAGTACCGCAGTCAGCTCTGGACCGTCGCCGTCGACGAGTCCAGCCCGCCTCGGCGGCTGACCCACGGCAAGCAGGATTCGGCGCCTCGCTTCTCGCCCGACGGGCGATGGCTCGCTTTCCTGCGGGCCGAGCCCAAGGGCAAGCCCCAGGTGCACCTGCTGCCCGCCGACGGCGGCGACGCGCAGCCCCTGACCGAGCTGGCCGGCGGTGCCGGGGCGCCGGTCTGGTCCCCGGATTCGAGCGCCATCGCCTTCGCGACACGGGTGCCGGAGTCCGGCCGGTACGGGCAGGACGACAAGGTCCCGGCCGAGAAGGAGCCGCCGCGCCGCATCACCGGCCTGCAGTACCGCCTCGACGACGTGGGTTTCACCGTCGATCGGCGCGAGCACATTTTCATCGTGGACGTCACGGACTCCGACGACAAGCCCACGCCACGGCAGATCACTTCTGGCGACTGGGACGACAGCGACGTCGCTTGGAGCCCGGACGGTGCATGGCTGGCCTACACCTCAGCGCGGCACGAACGCCGCGAGCACGACCTCGGGCGGGATGTGTTCCTCATCCGCCCGGACGGCACTGACCTGCGACTGCTCACCGACACCTCGTTGAGCCTGTTCAAGCCGGCGTTCACCGCTGACAGCGCGACGGTGCTCGTCCTGGGCGACGACTACGGCCCGGACGGCACCAGGTGGACGGCCGCGAACGCCGGGTTGTTCGCGATCGGCGTGGAGACTCCCGGGCGGCCGCGCCGGTTGACCGACGCGCAGGCCTATCACGCCGCGTCCGACCGGATCCTCGTCAGCGCCGACGCCGCGATCATCACGAACGAGAACCGCGGTGCGCTCGACCTGCTTCGGGTGCCGCTGGGCGGTTCCGAGCCCGTCGTCCTGTCGGCCGGGCACCACCAGATCACCGGGGTCGACGTCGCCGGCGGCACCACGGTCGTCACGGTCGCCGACGACGCATCGCCGGGCGAGCTCGGCATCCTGCGCGACGGCAAGGTCGAGCAACTGACCGACTTCGCAGCGGGGCTGCGCGAGCACGCCGCACCGCTGCCGATCACCGAACTGAACGCCACCGCGCCGGACGGCTATCCGGTGCACGGCTTCCTGGTCACGCCGACCGGGAGCGGCCCGCATCCGGTGCTGCTGATGATCCACGGCGGACCGTTCGCCCAGTACACCTGGACGGTGTTCGACGAGGCGCAGGTGTACGCCACCGCCGGCTTCGCCGTCGTCTACGGCAACCCGCGCGGGTCTTCCGGCTACGGCCAGGCACACGGTGCGGCGATCATCGGCGATGTGGGCGAGCGATCCGCCGCCGATCTGCTGGCGCTGCTCGACGCCGCGGTGAGCCGACCCGACCTGGACGGCTCACGCGTGGGCGTGCTCGGTGGGTCGCACGGTGGATTCATGACCAGTTGGCTCGTCGGCCACAGCGACCGATTCAGCGCGGCGGTCAGCGAGCGCGCCGTGAATGCGATCGACAGTTTCGTCGGGTCCAGCGATATCGGTTGGGGCTTCACGCCAGGCCTCTACGGCGCCGATCCCGAGAATCACCGCCGGCAGAGCCCGCTCACCTATGCCGACTCGATCGACACCCCGTTGCTGATCATTCATTCTGAGCAGGACTGGCGCTGCCCGGTCGAGCAGGCCCAGCGGCTCTACGTGGAGCTGCGTCGGCGCGACGCCGTGGTCGAGATGCTGCTGTTCCCGGGCGAGGGTCATGAGCTGTCCCGCTCGGGACTGCCCAGTCACCGCGTCGCCCGATTCGACGCCATCCTCGACTGGTTCGACCGGCACCTGCGCTAGTGCCACACCGGCGGGGCCGGGGTGGCCGACACGGCCCGCTTCAACCCGGCCACCGTCCACCCAGCGATAGCGAGGACGATCAGCCCGTCGATCAACGCGAGAAACACCATGGTCGCGAACGTCAGCTGCGGGACTTTGTCGACCGCGCCGCCAGCTCCGTGCGTGGCCACCATGAGGCCGATACCTATGGGCAGGCGCAGCGCGCACAGCCACACGATGACTCGCGCCGGCGTCGCCAGCCTGGTCAGCCGCGGCCGGTTGGTGAGCGCGCCGGCAGCCGCGAAGTTGACGACGACCAGTCCGGACAACAGCACGCAGGCGAGGATCGACGAGACGGCGAAGACGACCAACGGGTCGTCACCTGCGCGGTCGCCAACCCCGCCCGCACTCGCCAGCGCAACCTGACCGATGTCGCCCGCAGCCCATACCAAGGCGATCAGGCCGCGGCCGATCATTTCCCGGCGTGCGGCCCGCGGGTCAGCCGGCGGACGCGCCGATGCAGTCAGTGCAGGACCCCTGTGGGCCATTTCCCACCGGGGTAGCCGGTGCTGTCGTTGAGCTTCTGGCGCAGCTGAGTATTGGCGCTGGCGTTGGCAGACTGGAGCGTCGTCACTCCGTAGTAGATGGCGGCACTGCAGATTGCGACAGCTCCCGCGGCTATGAACGGCACTGCCGGGATTCCGAAGATCGTGTCGGCGCTGAAGATCGCGCCGACAACGCCGGCGGCGAGCGCAGCCAACGCCACGATGAGCGCACCCTTGAACGTGGTGATAGCCGTCCTGAGCTGGCTCAGCGCGAGGCTGATCCCGTCGGTGAAGCCGGTCTTGATCTTGTCAAGCGCGGTCTTCTGCAGCGGGATGATCTGCTTGTACAGGTCCGCGGCGTCGCCGGTCCACTTGTCATCAACCAGGAGCAGCCCGGCGTCGGCGTTGCCGACCTCCTTGGTCACGGGTCCTGCGACGTCGTCGCTCCAGCCGTTCGCCGCACGCGTTACCGCATCGGCGTCGCCCATATTGGACAGGATGTGGTTGAGCCAACTCCAGAATTCATTGAGCTTGCCCATGAAGTAGTTCCATGCGTCGCGGACCCTGTCGGCGATCCAGCCGAGCAGGAATGACAGTCCGCTCAAGGCCGCGTTGATGGTGTTGGCGAGGGTCTGGACGAGGTCCTGAATACGCCTGGTCGTCGAGAAGATCTCGTTAACGAGCTCGGATTCCATGGGATCAGCCTTTCGTCGCGTGCACGTCGTGGGGCGGGGCGGTAGGCGTCATTTCCCGATATCCCACACGCCGTGCAAATCATTGATCGCGTGCTGGTCGGACGCCTCGTAGATCCGCCGTACGTGCGCCAGCGTCCTGCTGATCTTGCCGGTCTCATCGCCGCCCTGGCTGAGTAGCGTCTCAACCTTCAACCGGATCTCCTCGTAGGTCGCGAGCAAACCAGTGCCTCCGCTCAACCAGGAGAGGTCATGCTCGGTGAGTGTGAGGCCGCGGCAGCTGCCGCTCGCGGTCTGCAGGGTCTGCGACGTCTCCAACCATTGTCCGGAGTCGTGGGTCAAGGCCTCGAGAGCCACGGTGACTTCGCTCATCCTGCGTTCCCCTTGCTGTCGGACGATTCCAGTGACATGGAGGCGTTCATTCGCGCAACCGCAAGCGTTCGGCCAGCGCCTTCGGATCCTTGGCCAGAGCGAGCACCTCACCCAGTGGGCCGTTGTCTATTATGCCCTGAACGCTGTGATTTGCCATTTTTTGCCGGGCATCGGCCATAGCCTCGACCGTTTCCCGGCCCACGTTGAAATGGTGGGCTTTCTCGATCCAGCGTGGCTCGTAGGTGAGCGAATGGACCGCGCCGGAACCGAGCACTGTCGCTCGAACGTGTCCGGAACTGCTCCGCCCTGCGTACTCGGTAGCCAGGTGGACGCCGATCTCGGACGTGGCCTGGTCGATACCTTCGTTGACCGCCCGGACCATCTTGAGTAGTTCCTCGACTGCCGCATTGTTCGCGCTTTCCGAGGCGGCGCCGTCGGTCAGGGTCGACAACTGGCCGGCCATGCTCTGCGAGGCAGGCTCCATGGAACGCACCGGGGGGTCTGGCTCAGTGGACTGATCGGCGAATCGCGTAGCCCATTCCTCGGAGCGTTGCGCCGCAGCCGCAGTCATTGCTTCTTGAACGGCCCCGCCGAGCATGGCGGGTTCAAGCGACTTGCGCCACAACGCGTCGACTTTGACGTCCTGGACGACACCTTCTTTATCAATCGTCACCTTGACCGTGCCGGTGCTGTCCGCCGCGGTGACTGGCTCGATGTGGGCGTTCGCGTCCTCGAATCGCTGGGCTGCCTGATCGACCTCGTCGCGCAGTCGGGCGACATCCTCGGCCCAGTCTTCCGACATGCTCACTCCCGTGTCTTCCCTGAGCCGTGGCTTGCCTGAAGGTGGAGGATACGCGGATCAAGAGGCAGCCTTTCCCGCCGCCCGGTTCGGCACCGACTTTCGAACTGTGACTATCACCATGCCGCGCGGCGTCCGGTTTGAGAATCGGCAGGGCTCCCCACCGATGCGCACTGCGCCAGGGCATTGACC
>JBDTXT010000025.1:0-13220 GCA_040006035.1 Pseudonocardiales bacterium
AGGCAGCTGCCCACACGGCACAGGTCGACCGTGCGGCGGGAGATGAGCCGAGTGCTCACTGCGAAGAGCGCGATGCTCATGGGCCGACAGTAGCCGGGAGATCGCCTCTCTCGCTACTCGACCCAGCCACAACGTGAGACATTCGTCCCACATTGTAGGATCACGGTGCACCGGTGAAGACCACGTCGTCGGCCGCCGCGCACACCAGCAACCCGTCCGCCGTCGGCTTCAGCTCCGTGAGCCGCAGACCGTACGGCAGCGCCGGCAGCGGGACAGGGACGGTCAAACTAGGCACCAACTGCTTGAGCACGAGGCTGGGCAGGCTGATGCCGGCCACCGAGATTCCGCGCACCCGTAGCCAGACCGCCCCGGCCGTGACGGTGAGTCGAGCCTCACCGCTGACGCGGGCCAGTTGACTGACACCCGGCACCGGCAGAGCGGCGGTGGCCACCAGTCGCTGCTTCTCGAAGTTCAGCGTCAGCCCTGGGATCGGGCTGATGCGCGCCACCTCGGTGTAGGGCAGCACGATGCGTCCGTCGACATGGGCACAGGGCAGAGAATTGGTGCGCCCGCCCAGCAGATCGCGCGGCGGCAGGACCACGTCGAACAGGTGCGCGTTCAGGGTGGCGCCGCGGATCTCACCTAGCTGCAGGCCGGCGCCCGATACCTCGATCTCGGTGTAACAACCGCGCAAGACCTGGGTCAGGAAGGGCGTGCCGTGCACGCGGACGGTCGGCGGACGGCCGAATGGCTCGGACAGGTACTCCGATGCCCGACGCTCGGCAAGTCCGACGCAGACCCGATCGGCCAGAGCGGCCGCCAACCCCAGCACGAGCAGCACCAAGGCGATGACGACAACAGCGATGATCACCTCGGCGCGCCGCTCAGACGCGGATGGCCAGGCACAGCACGAACGCGACCGGGGCCAGCAGGCTCAGGGGCAGCAGGGAGCTCAGCACCGGACGCACCCGGCGGGCCAGGCTGGTCGGCGGTGTGGGAGCGGAGCGCTCGATGAAGGCGACACCCACCGCGAAGAATGCGATGAGTGCCCCGAGTGCGGCACCGGTGAACGCGCCGCGGCCGTCGAGGAACTCGCCGTCAGAACGAAGCATCAGGTGGCCGACCGAGCCACCCAGGCCGGCCGACGCGACCACCGCGAGCAGCCCGCGTGACACCGCGGGGTCGAAGCGCGGCGCGGCCAGCATCAGATCGACGAGGTAGCCGACCACCAGCGCGCCGGCGGCTGCGGCCACGACACCGGCGACGACCCGACCGCCGAGGGTGGGGCCCGTGAACTCGTGCCTGAGCTGCAGCAGGGCCGGCAGGGCCGCCACGGCCACCACGATCAGCGCGACCCCACCCAGCGACTCGACCAGCCGAACGCGGGCTGCGCCGCGCATGAGTTGATGCACGAACATGGCCGGGATGGCGAGCCCGAAGGCGACGAGCAGCACTCCCAGCTGTCCGGCCGGCCAGCGCGAGACAGCGACGTCGGCACCTGCCGCGGCGAGTGCAGCGATAATCAACGCACCCTTGCGACCTGGCACGCTCGTGCCGAACACCCAGGCGACCGCCAGCACGGCCTGGACGACGGCGATGGCCTCGAGCAGCGCCGCCGCGCTCGCGCGGGCCGCGCCGAAGAGCAGCGCGCCGGCCAGCAGGGTGACGGCCAGGCTGCCGAGATGGTTGAGCTCGACCTCGTCGACCGCGTCGTCACTCACGGGCGCCATCGTCCCAGACGGCGCGCACGGCGGCCGAGCGAACCCACGTCGCTATCCGGCGCACCAGGTCCGTGCTGGTGGCGGTCTCGGCATGCGCCATGCCGCGTTCGATCCACACGGCGGCGTCCGGTGCGGCTGCTGCCAGCACGTCAACATGGCGCAGCGGGAAGTAGTGATCGGCGTCGCCGTGCACGATGAGCAGCGGCGTCGGTGCGATGCGGCCGATGAGTTCGGCCGGCGATTCGGGGACCTGCACCCACCCTGCGGGCGAGAGCCGGGTGCGGCGCACGACCCGGCAGGTCAGCCGGCCGCTGCGCGTCTCGCACAGCCAGTGCACGACCCGCATGGCACGCGTGCCGCGCTCGTACCACTCGCCGGGCGAGCTCACGCTGACGACCGCGTCGGCGTCACCGCCCAGGCCGGCATAACGCAGCACGATCGAGCCTCCCATCGACCAGCCGAGGATGGCCACCCGTCCGTAGCCGGCCGCACGCAGCCATGCCACCGCGGCCGCCACATCGTGAATCTCCAGATCGCCGGCCGTGCTGAGCCCGCCGGAGCGCCCGTGGCCCCGGAGGTCGGGCGCCAGCACCGCCGCACCGCCCTCGGCCAATCCAGCGCAGATCCGCCGAACCGCTGCGTGGCGCGACGAGCCGGTGAAGCCGTGCACCACGACCACGCCGAGAGTGCGGTCAGGCGCCGACCAGAACGCCGCCTGCAGTCTGATTGCGTCGGTCGTGCTCAGCGCGACGGGCTGCGGGTCGGTCACGTTGGTATTCTGGCCGCAGTCGTATGACAGGGCAGCGCCGCCCGCCGGGTTCAGGGCACCGCCGCCACTCCCGGACACCCCATCGTTCGCTTCTCTGGGAGGCGCCAGTGGAACTGATGCTGCTCACCGCGGCCCCACTAACGACCGAGGTCCTGCCTGCGCTCGGCCTGCTGCCCCACCACGTCACCGTGCTCGGTCTCGACGCCGCCGCGCTCGTCGACCGGCGTCTCGGCGACATCATCCTCGTCGACGCGCGGCGCGAACTGGCCAGTGCCCGCTCGTTCACCCGCGTCCTGGCGGCGATGGGTGTCACCGTGCCGGTGGTCGCGGTGCTCACCGAAGGCGGTCTCATCGCGCTGTCGGCCGAGTGGGTGCTCGACGACATCCTGCTCGACACCGCCGGGCCGGCTGAGCTCGATGCCCGACTGCGGCTGGCCATCGAGCGGCGCGCCGCAGCGGCCGACCCCACCCCGGAGCACGTCGACATCGGCGATCTCACCATCGACGAGACGACCTATACCGCCCGGCTCAGCGGTGCTGCGTTGGACCTGACCTACAAGGAGTTCGAGCTGCTCAAGTTCCTGGCCCAGCACCCAGGACGGGTGTTCACCCGTTCCCATCTGGTGCAGGAGGTCTGGGGTTATGACTACTTCGGCGGCACCCGGACCGTTGACGTGCACGTGCGTCGGCTGCGGGCCAAGCTGGGCCCCGAGCACGAGGCGCTGATCGGCACCGTGCGCAACGTTGGCTACAAATTCGTGCGCCCGGTCGCCGGAGGCCAAGCCACGCGTGCCGACGAAACGGTGTCCGCCGGGCAATCGGTCACCGACAGCGAGATGCTGGACCAACCGCGCTGAGCGGTGCCGATAACGTGCGGGGATGCCGTTGTCGACCGCAGTTGCTGCGCAACTGGACGCCCCCACCCGCGCCGAGATCCAGTCGCTCGCCGACTCGATCGAGGCCCGGGACGGCGAACCGCCGCTGTCGGATCAAGCGCTGACCCAACTGGGCACGCCGGACGTCGTCCACGTCCTCGCCCGGGACGGGGACCAGCTTGTCGGCTACGCACAACTCGACGGCACTTCCCTCGAACTGGCCGGTGACGCCGCAGCAGTCGTCTCGCTGTTGGACGCCGTAGAGGCCCGCAGCGGCGCCGACCTGCGGGTCTGGTCACATGGGCACCGCAGCCCGGTGAGCGCCGTGCTCGACTCGCGCGGTTACGGTCAGGTTCGCGTGCTGCATCAGCTGCGCCGCCACCTGGGCGACGCCCTGCCCGAGATCGCGGTCGCCGACGGCGTGAGGATCCGGTCGTTCGTCCCCGGCCGCGACGAACAAGCCTGGCTGGCAGTCAACGCAGCCGCGTTCGCGTCGCACGCCGAGCAGGGTCGCTGGACGTGGGCGAACCTGGCGGCCCGTGAAGCCGAACCCTGGTTCGACCCGGCTGGGTTCTTTCTGGCCGAACGCGACGGCCAGTTGCTCGGCTTTCACTGGACGAAGATCCACTCGGACGGCACGGGTGAGGTGTACGTCCTCGGCATCGACCCGTCGGCCCAGGGGCTCAAGCTCGGCCCGGCGCTGCTGGTGCGCGGCTTGGCCTACCTCGTCGGCCGCGGGTGCGAAGAGGCGCTGCTCTATGTCGATGACGACAACGCCGCCGCGATGAATCTCTACGAACGCCTCGGCTTTCACAGCCACGACGCCGACAGCCAGTGGCAGCGCAACTAGCGGCTTGCGCCCCCTGCTGACCGCCCGCAGTAACCCATGTTCACGTAACGGACACTCTAAGCATTTCACCTCGTCATGTCATCGGGTGCCGTCGTTCACTTCTCGTTCACCTTCGTCGCCCCGACGCGCCACCTGCCCCTCCTAGCGTCGCCCTTGGAAGGTGTCGCTGACGAAGGGGAACTCAACGTGAAGCTGTACCGAGCCGGGGCAATCGCCGGACTCATCGCTTGTGCGGTCGTCCTGTCCGCCTGCTCCAGTTCGAAGAAGGACACGACCAAGCCGTCCGGCCCGGCTGACACCGGCACCGCCGGCGGCTCCTCCGCGCCGGTCGCGGGCAAGCCGACCTGCTCCACGGGCAAGCTGGATGCAGAGGGCTCCACGGCCCAGACCAACGCGATCAACCAGTGGATCAGTGACTACCAGGCCGCCTGCCCCGGATCGACGATCAACTACAACCCCACCGGTTCCGGCGCCGGCGTCACGTCGTTCACCGGCGGCCTCGTTGATTTCGCCGGTTCGGACTCGGCATTGAATCCCGACAAGGGCGAGGTCGACAAGGCGAAGGCGAATTGCGGAAGTGACGCACTCGACCTGCCGATGGTCGTCGGCCCCATCGCCATCGCGTTCAAGCTGAAGGGTGCCGACAAGGTCGTCCTCACCGGTGGCCTCGTGGCGAAGATCTTCCTCGGCAAGATCACCACCTGGAACGACGCGGCCATTGCCGCGGTGAACACCGGAGTGACGCTGCCTCCGACGAAGATCACGGTGTTCTACCGATCCGATTCGTCGGGCACGACCCAGAACTTCGAGAAGTACCTGGCCGCAACAGCGTCGGATGTATTCAAGACGGAGCCTGACAAGGACTCCTCGAAGGCCGGCTTCGCCGGTCAGGGCAAGGCCAAGTCACAGGGCGTTGCGGCAGCCGTCGCGGGAGTCGACGGCGCGATCGGCTACGTCGAGTACTCCTTCGCCGTGAGCAGCGGCCTGAGCACGGCCTCCATCGACAACGGCGGCGGCCCGGTTGAACTGTCCCCGGACACCGCCAGTGCCGCCGCCAGTTCCGCGACGGTGAAGGGCACCGGTAACGACTTGAGCCTGAAGATCGACTACGCGACCAAGACCGCGGGGGCATACCCGCTCATCCTGGTGACGTACGAGATCGTCTGCTCGAAGTACAAGGACGCAGCCACGGGCACGTTCGTCAAGAACTTCCTGAGCTACACGTCCGACGCAGGGCAAGCAAAGTTGAAGCAGTTGGGTTATGCACCGCTGCCGGCCGAGCTGCAGACGAAGGTGAAGGCTTCGATTGCAGCGATCAGCTAGACCGACAGCACCAGGCGAGTAGCGAGGCACAACGCTTCGAGAGGGAGCAGGCAGCGCATGGCTGAGGGCGAGACCACGACCGAACCTGAGAGGTCGTCGAACGGGTTCGTGCCGCGGGCCGGCAACCCGTTCGTCCCCCGAGGCGTGGGGGGCGACGGCGTGGCTAGTGACCCGACGGCGCCGCCCGTCGTTCGCGACAGTCCGCGATTCGTCGGCTCGGCACAGGCGCTGGCCATCAGCGTCGGCACGGCAGCCGACGCCCCGCCCGTGCTGGGCGCGGGTTCGGCCGCCGTGGGCACGCCGCATGGCAAGATCCGCCTCGGGGATCGCATCTTCCTCACCCTGGCCACGGCCGCGTCGAGCTTCGTCGTTCTGCTGGTCGCGCTCGTCGCGGTGTTCCTGCTCGTGAAGTCGGTGCCGTCGATCCTCGACGACAAGGTCAACTTCCTGACGTCGACCGAATGGTCGACGACGCCCGGCAATCTGCGCTTCGGAATAGCCCCGCTGCTCTACACCACGGTCGCGGTCTCGCTTCTGGCGATGATCCTGGCGGTGCCGACTGCCATCGGAATTGCGCTGTTCATCACCCACTACGCGCCCAAGCGCCTGGCCCGTCCGGTGGCCTACGCCGTAGACCTGCTGGCCGCGATCCCGTCGATCATCTACGGCATCTGGGGCGCGGCCGTGCTGGCACCGCACCTGACCGGCGTGCAGCACGCGCTGTATCACCTCGGCGGCTTCCCGCTCTTCAAGGATCGCAACGTCCCGACCGGCAGCCTGTTCGACGGCGGCGTCGTGCTGGCGATCATGATCCTGCCGATCGTCACCGCGATCAGCCGTGACGTGTTCGAGCGGACGCCGCGCGAGAACATCGAAGCTGCCTTGGCCCTCGGCTCGACCAAGTGGGAAATGATCCGGATGACGGTGCGGCCCTACGGCCGCGGCGGCGTGATCAGCGGCGCGATGCTCGGTCTCGGCCGCGCCCTCGGCGAGACCATCGCCGTGTTCTTGATCCTGTCCAAGGTCAGCCACTTCTCGCCGTCGATCTTCAGCGGCGGCGAGACGTTCGCGTCCAAGATCGCGAACAGCGCCAGTGAGTTCAGCAACCCGGCTTCGACAGGTGCCTTCATCGCGGCCGGGCTCGTGCTGTTCGTGTTGACGTTCGTGGTCAACGCCGCCGCCCGAATGATCGTCAACCGCCGGAAGGACTTCGTATGACCGCGACCTTGACGCGGCGGCCGGCGTCATCCGGCTCGCAGTTCGCGCATCCGTCCGGCCGGCGCAAGTTCAAGAACGGCCTGGCCACCACTCTGGTCACCGCGGCGTTCGGCATCGCGCTCATCCCGTTGGTGTGGTTGCTGTGGACGGTGATCAGCAAGGGCTATCACGTGGTCACCAACGCCTCGTGGTGGAGCGAGTCGCAGCGCGGCAAGACGTTCGACACGGCCGGCGGCGGTGCATTGCACGCCATCCTCGGCACCCTCGAGCAGGTCGCTCTCTGCAGCATCATCTCGGTGCCCATCGCGATCTTCGTGGGCATCTACCTCGTCGAGTACGGCCGGGGGCCCTTTGCGCGGGTGACGACATTCACCGTCGACATCCTCACCGGTATCCCCTCGATCGTCGCTGCGCTGTTCATCTACGCGCTGTTCATCTCGACCTTCCACGGCGCGCGCGCCGGTTGGCTCGTCTCGCTGGCTCTGGTCATCCTGATGATCCCGGTCATCGTGCGCACCACCGAGGAGATGCTCAAGCTCGTGCCGAACGAGTTGCGCGAGGCGTCCTACGCGCTCGGCGTGCCGAAATGGAAGACGATCGTCAAGATCGTGCTGCCCACCGCGTTCACCGGCCTGGTCACCGGTGTGATCCTCGGTATCGCCCGCGTCGCCGGAGAGACCGCGCCGCTGCTGATCCTGGTTGGCTACTCGCAAAACACGAACTCCGATTTGTTCAACAACTTCCAGGGTTCGCTGCCGACACTGATCAACGACCAGTTCGCCAACCTCAACCACGCCAGCGGGAGCGGCGCCTACCACCTCGACAAGGACGGCAACCGGGTCGCGGGCGCGATCGTCAACTACGCCCCGGACCGGATGTGGGGTGCAGCACTGACCCTCATCGCCATCGTCTTGGTGTTGAACATATTTGCGCGATTCATCTCCCGCTTCAACAAGATCTCCAACTAAGGACAGCCGGCCATGGCCAAGAGCATCGAAGCGAAGAACCTCAATATCTACTACGGCAAGTTCCTCGCCGTCAGCAACGTCAACTTCACCGTCGCCCCCAACTCGGTGACCGCGTTCATCGGCCCGTCCGGCTGCGGCAAGTCGACGGTGCTGCGCACGCTCAACCGCATGCACGAGGTGATCGCCGGCGCCCGCGTCGACGGTCGGGTGCTGCTCGACGGCGAGGACATCTACGACGACGGCATCGATCCGGTGGCGGTGCGACGGACGATCGGCATGGTGTTCCAGCGCCCCAACCCGTTCCCCACGATGTCGATCTACGACAACGTCGCGGCCGGTTTGAAGCTGCAGAGTGGCCGGACCCGCAAGGCTGACCTCGACACGGTCGTCGAGAAGTCGCTGCGCTCGGCCAACCTGTGGGCCGAGGTGAAGGACCGGCTGAACAAGCCCGGTGCCGGCCTGTCCGGCGGCCAGCAGCAGCGGCTGTGCATCGCGCGAGCCATCGCGGTCCAGCCCGACGTGCTGCTGATGGACGAGCCGTGCTCGGCCCTGGATCCCATCTCCACGATGGCGATCGAGGACCTCATCCGGCAGCTGAAGAAGGACTACACGATCGTCATCGTCACTCACAACATGCAGCAGGCGGCCCGCATCTCCGAACGAACGGCGTTCTTCAACCTCAGCGCGACGGGCCAGCCGGGCGAGCTGGTCGAGATGGGCGCCACGTCGACGATGTTCACCACCCCGACCGACAAGCGCACCGAGGACTACATCTCTGGCGCCTTCGGCTGACCGCCGACCCGCAGGCGGGCCGAGGGCTCGAACGAGGCGTCGCCATCACCGCTCCGGGTGCACAGTCCAGCTGGAGGGGCCGTCCTCAGCCTGCCAGCGGGTGGTGGGCCCGGCCTCACGCAGCACGTCGTTGAGCCAGAACGTCTCATCCGGATTCCAGCCGGCGAGCAGTGTCGCCTCGCGAGCGACGCGCACGATCCGCCCAGCGGTGGTGAGATAGCCCGCGACGGTGAGATGGACGGCGTCGTAGTCGGCGGCGACGTCTGCCCAATCCGGGATGAGCCAACTGTCGGCCCAGCCGGTCACCCGCCACCAGTCATGCCGGCGGGACTCGGTGACGTCGAGCGGATACGTGCTGACCAGCGCCACCCAGTCGTCGGGGCAGGTGATTTCGAAGACGCGACTCGTGGGCTGCGCAGCCAACGGCCAGCACCGAGCCGACGTGATACCCATCGAATCCTCGACCAGCGACAGGCCGAGCGCTCCCAGGTTCGGCAGCGCGCGAGTCGTGGTCACGATGGATGCGTGGGCCGGTGTCGACCACCAGGAGCCCGTGAACGGCGCGGTGGGGTCTGCCGGCCGGTCGCGGCCCTCGTCGATGACGGTCGCCGACCGCCATGCGGTGAGGCGCTCACGCGCGCCGGACATGATCGGCGGCGGCCGCTCCGGGTCGTCCAGCCACTGCACGTACTGCGCCTCCTCCAGGGCAACCGGCGAGATCCACCAGGCCGATGCCAGATCCTCGGCAACCGCTTGCGCGATCGGCTGAAGAATCTCCTGGACCAGCGGGTGCTCGAGCACCCGGTCGGTCTCATCGGGCTCCTGCCAATACATGGCCCAGTTGACCGCCTCAACCAGGCCCGCGAACGACCTGCCCTCGGTCGCGAGCGATGGCACCGCCGCGGCCACCGCCGCCTCCAGATCGGCCCGAAGTCCCGACGGCAACTGGCTGGTAACAGGCATCGGCCAGCCCAGGACGCCGGCTGAGTCGGGCAGCAGTTCGAAGCACAGCCGCCGGCCACGCGGACCCGCCAGCAGGTCATTGGGTTCGTCGAGCCAGCCCACGTTGACGATCCTAGAAGCGCTCAGAGCGCGGCGGTCCCGCCGGCCTCGGCAAATGCCGCCGAGATCGCCCCACGGTCAGCCCCGCCGGCGAGCAGGACGCGCAGCAGGACGCGCGCCTTGTACGGATCGAGCAGCCCCGCGCCGATCACTCCGCGGGCGAGCAGATCCGATTCCGAGCCGACGAACCCGTACGTGGCGCTCAGCACCGGCCCCGATCCGATGCGCGAGGAGAGGACGACCGGGATGCGGGCCGCGAGCGCACCGATCATTGATGCCATCGGCGCGGGCACGTGCCCCACCCCGAAGCCGGCGAGCACCAACCCGTCGTAGCGCGTGTCGAGCCCGGGCAGCAGCGCGCCGTCGTCGTCCAGCGTGACGGTCACCACCACGACCGCGGCACTGAGCGGTGCGCTCGGACGGGCCACGGTGAACCTCGGCGGCGGCAGCGCTACCAGCACGGGCGCGCCCTCGACCAGGCGCCCGATCGGGCCGGCGTTGGGAGACGCGAATGCAGCTGGGCTCGTCGTGTGCGTCTTGCGGACGTATCTGGCGGCATGGACCTCGTCGTTCAACACGACCAACGCGCCCAACGCCCGGAAGCTCGCACTGGCAGCGACAAGCACCGCCGCCAGTAAGTTCGCCGGGCCGTCCGCGCCGGCCAGCTCGGGATTGCGCATCGCGCCGGTCAACACGACAGCAGTGTCGAGGTGCCACACCAGGTCGAGCAGGTACGACGTCTCCTCGATGGTGTCGGTGCCCTGGACGACGACGACGCCGTCGGCATCGCAGGCCGCGGCCTCGGTCGCCAACTCGATAATGTCGTCAAAGCTCAGGCACGCGCTCGGCGTGGCGCGAAAGTCTCGTACGTCCAGACTGACGTCGATGGCGCTGAGTTGCGGCACTGCCGCGATGAGTTCCGCACCGCGGCGCCGGGTGACGACGCCACCGTCGTGACCGGCCATGCTGATCGTGCCGCCGAGGAAGAAGACCGCGATCCGAGGCACAGCGCCACGTTATCGGGCGGCCAACACAAGCCGGCCGGGTGTGTCACATCCGCGGCCCGACGCGTGTCCTATGGGCAAGACCCGACCTCAAGGAGGCACCTCATGGCTCGCATCTCGCTCGACCCGCCCCGCACCCTCACCTACCGGCTCGGCGAGTGGTATTCCCGCCGCAAGTTCGGCGCCGCCCTCGACCCCGCGCGAGCGATGGCCCACAACCCGCGCGTCATGCGCACCTCGGCTCGGGCCGAGATGTCGCTGATGCGCTGGAACCGGCTGCCCAGCGATTTGCAGCACCTCGCGGTGCTGGCGGCGGCAACGCGCGTGGGCTGCGCCTGGTGCATGGACTTCGGCTACTGGCTCACTACCGCCGAGGGCCTCGCCCCGGCCAAGGTGCGCGACATCCCCCGCTGGCGCGACAGCGACGCGTACAGCGACCTCGAGCGCCGGGTGATCGCCTTCGCCGAGGCGGCCTCGGCCACCCCGCCCGAGGTCACCGACGAGATGGTCGAGCAGTTGCGCGAGGACCTCGACGACGCGCAGCTGGTCGAACTGGCCATGATGGTGGCCGTGGAGAACCAGCGCGCGCGTTTCAACACCGCCCTTGGCCTGACCAGTCAGGGATTCAAGGAGCGGTGTGAACTCGCCAACAACTGACCAGGTGCCGTTCGATGCGCATCGCCGGCTGCTGTTCCGGGTGGCCTACGACCTGCTCGGCAGCGTGGCCGACGCGGAGGACGTCGTGCAGGAGACCTGGCTGCGGTGGTCGGCGGCCGATCGCGGTGACGTCGAGAACCCGCGGGCGTACCTGGTGCAGATCGCAACGCGGCAGGCGCTCAACCGGATTCGGTCGAATCGATCCCGTCGCGAGACCTATATCGGCCCGTGGCTGCCCGAACCGCTGGTGGCCTCGGTCGCGACGCCCGATCCGGCTGACGAGGTAGTCGACCGGGCCGAACGCAGCGAAACGATCTCGATGGCGATGCTCGTCGTGCTCGAGACACTCAGCCCGGCCGAACGCGCGGTGTTCGTACTGCGCGAGGTGTTCGGCATGAGCCATGACGAGGTGGCGCAGGCACTGGAGCGCTCCCCGGCCAGCGTGCGCCAGCTCGCGCACCGGGCGCGGGAGCACGTCCAGGCCCGGCGGCCGCGCTTCACGGCTGACGACGCCGAGCAGCGGCGGGTCACCGAAGAGTTCCTGCTGGCCTGCGTCACCGGGGATCTGGCGGCCCTGACCGAATTGCTGACACCGGATGTCACCCTGACGTCCGACGGCGGGGGCAAGGTCAAGGCGGCGCTGCGCCCCATCGTAGGCGCGGACAAGGCCGCCCGGTTCATGATCGCAATCGCCCACGAGGCGGCACAGCTGTCGGTGCGGTTCGCGCTGGTGAACGGCACACTCGGAGTGGTGGGCTACCAGGACGACACCCCGATCACGGTGGCGCTGCTCGACCTCGTCGAGGGCCGCATCGCGCAGATTCTCATCGTCTCCAACCCGGACAAGCTGGCCAGCATCGCAGTCATTGACCCGCCCGAGGGACCCACGTAGGATGACGGCCTATTGATCGCTGCTCAATAGCACGATCGCACCGGCCGAGCAGGAGTCCTGCACTGTGTCCGACTACGACGTCCTGGTCATCGGGTCCGGTTTCGGCGGCAGCGTCAGCGCGCTGCGGCTGACCGAGAAGGGCTACCGGGTCGGCGTCCTGGAAGCCGGCCGGCGCTTCACCAAAGACACGCTGCCCAAGACGTCGTGGCGCATCCGCGACTTCATCTGGGCACCGAAGCTGGGCTGCACCGGAATCCAGCGCATCCACCTGCTCAAGGACTGCCTGATCATCGCCGGCGCGGGGGTCGGGGGCGGCTCCCTCAACTACGCGAACACGCTCTACGAGCCGCTGCAGCCGTTCTACGACGACCCGCAGTGGGCGCACATCACCGACTGGCGCGACGAACTGGCCCCGCACTATGCGCAGGCGAAGAAGATGCTCGGCGTCATCACCAACCCCACCGTCACGCCCAGCGACGTGGAGATGAAGCGGCTGGCCACGCAGTTCGGCCGGGCGGACACCTTCCACATGACACCGGTCGGTGTCTTCTTCGGTCGCGACGGCAAGCAGGAGCCCGGGCTGACCGTGCCCGACCCGTACTTCGGCGGCGCCGGCCCTGAACGCACCGGCTGCATCCAGTGCGGCGAGTGCATGACCGGCTGCCGGCATGGCGCCAAGAACTCGCTCACCACCAACTACCTCGCCCTGGCCGAGAGTGGCGGTGCGAAGGTGCATCCGCTGACGACCGTGACGAACGTGCGCCCGCTCGATGACGGCGGCTACGCGATCGACACCGTCCGCACCGGCAAGTGGTCCGGCCGGATCGACCACACGTTCACGGCGGATCAGGTCATCTTCAGCGCAGGGACGTACAACACCCAGAAGTTGCTGCACCGCTTCCGCGACACCACGTTGCCCAAGATCTCGGCGCGACTGGGCTATCTCACCCGGACGAACTCCGAGGCGATCCTCGGCGTGCGCACGTCCAAGCCCAAGCACGACTACACCTCCGGCGTGGCGATCACCTCGTCGTGGCACCCGGACGAGAACACCCACATCGAGCCGGTGCGCTACGGCAAGGGCAGCAA
>JBDTXT010000026.1:0-13118 GCA_040006035.1 Pseudonocardiales bacterium
TCTGGAACACGTCGATCGGGAACTCGGCGTCCCAGTCGCCGCGCGCCACCTCGGCCGCGACCGCGGCGATGGCGTCGGCCTTGTCCTGCGGGAGCAGTCCGCGCTGCGCCCGAACGCGGGCCGCCGCGCCTTTGATCACGGCCAGCGCGGCGATCAGTTCCCGCTCGATCGGCTGGCCGGAGATGGGGAAGTTCTCTACCGCCCGCTGCGTCTGGGCGCGCCACTTGGCATCGGCGGGGACGCGGACCTCGCCCATCGAATCCTTCTCGATGCGGTAGTCCTGCTCAACGCTCAACATGTGCTCCCAGGCTCGGCGGTACCTGCTCGCCAGCCTAGAGGCGCCCGGGTTGCGACCCTATGGCGCTGCTCACCGAGACGCGCCCCCGACACGCGTCTCGGTTCGAGCAACCAGGGCACCGTGGCACATGACGTGTTAGCCCGCTGTCAGACAAGCCCGCGGGTAGAAACCCCACTGGAGCCCCGCAGGCAGTTGCGGGCTGCCGTCGCCGGCCAGGTTGGCCATCACGTAGGAATCGTTCTTGAGGACGTAGCGGACGTAGACGGTGCCGGAGTTGACGTGGGCGATGAGGTTAGCCGGCGCGGCCGCCGCGCCGCTGTAGATCGCGGCTGAGCCGACGTTGCCCACCACGTCGCAGCCACCCGGATTGATCCGCGCCGGGTGCTGCGTGGTGTTCTTCCAGACGCCGGCCTCGAACTCGATGCTGCTGTTGCCGGAATTGCACAGCGGGTCGGCCGCCTGGTTGTAGCAGAAGATCTTGGTGGTGTGGTTCGGCGGCGTGCAGCCGCCGGTCTGGTTCGCCCCCTGGGCCGAGAGTTCCCTGCCGTAGCTGTCGAGGTAGGACCAGGTGCAGCCGTTGAAATGGCCGTAGGCATATCCACCCGCGAAGGGTGTGTTCACGCTGGCGGCCGGTGCCGTGTAGTACGACGACACGTCGAAGTGGTCGTTGCCCGACGCAGCGGCCACCCCGTCGTGGAACAGGTAGCCGGTGATCGGGCCGTGCGGCTGGCCGTTGGTGTCGAACGTCAGCGCGATCCAGCCCGGACCGTAGCCGGTGTGGCCGGCGCTCACGCCGGAGGCGGCCGAGCTGGCGATCGCCTTGTACCCGACGCTCAAGCCGCCAGCCGGGCTCACGCAGGCGAGGACAGCGCACAGGGCGGCGGACAGGGCGAGGAAGATCGCGCGGCGTCGAGTCATGGGGTGATCCTGGCAGATCACCCATTACTCGGATATAGGACACACTTCCCAAGTGGGTTAGTGCTTCGGTTACTGCTGCGGCGGATAGCCCTGCTGCGGCTGCTGATAGCCGCCCTGCGGGTAGCCCTGCGGCTGCTGCTGGGGTTGCTGGTAGCCCTGCTGGGGCTGGTCGTAGCCCTGCGGCTGCTGCGGGCTCTGCGGATGCTCATAGCCCTGCGGTTGCTCATAGCCCTGCGGGGGGTAGGGCTGCACGGGCTCAGGGGTGGGCGGAGCTCCGCCGGGGCTGCCGTAGCCGAGCGACGTCGCGGTCTGCTGCGCCGCCTCGTCGATCGGGACGGCGACGACCGCCGTGCCATAGGCACACAGTTCGGTCCAGACGTCACCCATCTCAGAGGTATCGAAGCGCATGCCGATCACCGCGTTGCCGCCCTTGGCACGGGCCTGCTCGAGCATGCGGCCCATGACCTCGTTGCGGCTCTCGGTGAGGTTCTTCGTCATGCCCTGGAGTTCGCCGCCGAACATCGACTTCAGTCCCGCCCCCATCTGCGAGAAGGCGTTGCGGGAGCGGACGGTGAGGCCGAACACCTCGCCACAGACGCGCTGGATTTCCCAGCCGACGATTTCATTGGTGGTGACTACGAGCATTGCAATGCCTCTCTCGGTGACGGATCAGTGCCGGTCGAAGTCCACTGCGGAGTATGCCCGCAGTTTGTCCAACTGGTGCAAGGAGTCCACCAGCCGGATCGTCCCGGACTTCGACCGCATGACTATCGACTCTGTCTGCAGCGAATCGGCGTAGTAGCGCACCCCGCGCAGCAGTTCGCCGTCGGTGATCCCGGTGGCACAGAAGAAGATGTCCTCGCCCGAGACCAGGTCTTTGGTGGTGAGGACGCGGTCGAGGTCGTGGCCGGCGTCGATCGCATTCTGGCGTTCGGCGTCATCCTGGGGCCACAGCTTGGCCTGCATGACACCGCCCATGCAGCGCAGCGCGGCGGCGGCGATGATGCCTTCCGGCGTGCCGCCGATGCCGATGAGCAGATCGACCCCGGTGCCCGGACGAGCCGCCGAGATCGCACCGGCGACGTCGCCGTCGGTGATGAAGTGGACGCGGGCGCCGGCTTCGCGAATCTCCTGCACCAGTTTGTCGTGTCGCGGCCGATCGAGGACGCAGACGGTGACGTCCTCGACGTGGTTGCCCTTGGCCTTGGCTACCCGGCGGATGTTCTCGGCTACCGGCACGTTGATGTCGATGACATCGGCGCTCTCGGGGCCGGCCGCGATCTTGTCCATGTAGAACACGGCCGACGGGTCGAACATCGTGCCGCGCTCGGCGACCGCGATGACCGCGATCGAGTTCGGCATGCCCTTGGCCATCAATGTGGTGCCGTCGATGGGATCGACCGCCACGTCGCACAGCGCGCCGGTGCCGTCGCCGACCTCCTCGCCGTTGTAGAGCATGGGCGCCTCGTCCTTCTCGCCCTCGCCGATGACGACGACGCCGCGCATCGAGACCGTGCCGATCAGCGCCCGCATCGCGTCGACGGCCGCGCCATCACCGCCGTTCTTGTCGCCGCGGCCCACCCAGCGGCCGGCGGCCATGGCTGCGGCCTCGGTGACGCGCACCAACTCCAGGGCGAGGTTGCGGTCGGGGGCCTCGCGCCTGACGGCCAGCGCAGGCGGGACGTTCGTAGCTCCGGGCGAGCCGTTGGTGTCGGGAGATCCGTCGGACATGGCGGGGGGTCCTCTCGGCACGATGGTGGCTCCCATCCTTGCAGAGGCGCCACTATTTGGTTCGCGGCGCCGCTATGCCTTGGTTACGCTCCCGTTGTGACCTCCTGCTGCGCTATCCTCCCGCCGCCGCGCGCCTGACCGGGGCGTGCCTTTGGTGGCCTCCGGCCGGCTGATGCCGGTCGGACGCCGATTCGGCTGCGCTCCGTCGCCGTCCCCATCGGTTCGACTCAGGAGCGCTTGCGTTGTCCCTCTCCACTCAACTTCACCTGCGGGCCGGGCTGCTCGCGGTCAGCGGCGGTGCCCTGCTGTGGGGCACCACCGGCGTCGCGGTCAGCATCATTCACGACCGCTCGGGCCTGTCCGCGGTGCCGATCGGCTGTTACCGGCTCGGGATTGCCGCCATCGCGCTGGCGCTGGCCTTCCGCGGATCGGGCGTGCGACGTATCCGCGGCGCCCTGCGGATGCATCGCTGGTCGCTGGTGCTGGCCGGCGCCGGCCTGGGTGCCTACCAGGCCCTGTACTTCGTCGGCGTCCAGAACGTCGGCGTCAGTGTGTCGACCCTGATCAGCCTGGCCGTGGCGCCAGTCGCGCTGACGATCGCGAGCGCGGTCTCCAGGCGGCAGCGGCCTTCGCCGATCGCGTTGGCCACCTTGGGTTGCGCCGTCGGCGGGCTGGCAATGATCTCCTTGGCCTCCGGTGGGGCAAGCTCGTCGGCGCCACACCCGGTGATCGGTATCCTCGCGTCGCTGGGCTCGGGTATTGGCTACGCCGCGACGACGGTGCTCAACCGCCGGCTCGCAGCAGAGGGCGACCCGTTGCTGCTGACTGCCGCGACCAGCGGGTTCGGGGCGTTGGTGCTACTGCCCGTCGCGCTGCCGTTCGGCATGGCATTGCCGGCCGACGCGATCGCGAACGCCTGGTTGATCTACATCGGAATCGTCACGACCGCGATCGCGTACGGCCTGTTCTACACGGGGCTGCGCTCGACATCGTCGGAGGTGGCCGGCGTGCTGACACTGCTCGAACCGCTCGCGGCGACCGTCCTGGCGGTGCTGTTCCTGGGCGAGGTGCTGACTGTGCCTGGCTGGTACGGGGCGCTGCTGCTGCTCGTCGCCATTGCTGTGCTCTACGTGCGCCGGCCGGAGCCGGATGCGACTGCGTTGTGACGCTAACCCCGCGCGGGCGCAGTCGCGTCGTGCGCGGCGATGGCCTCGTCGAGGCGCGTACTGGCGCCGTCGAGCCAGCGCTGGCAGATGTCGGCGAGCACTTCGCCGCGCTCCCACAGGGCCAGGGATTCTTCGAGCGTCTGCCCACCGGACTCGAGCTTGCTGACGACGTCACGCAGTTCCGCGCGCGCCGCCTCGTATCCGAGCTCTGTCATGACACTCGACCTTAGTGCCCCGCACTACGTTGTCACCGCATCGAACTCGCCGCGAGCAACCCGGATGCGCAACGGGCCGCTCGCGTCGGCCGCGTCGCGGATGACGGTGCCGTCCGGGCTGCGGACGACCGCGTATCCGCGGTCGAGCGTCGACTGGGGGGAAAGCGAACGCAGCCGGGCCTGGACGTGCCCGAGGTCTGTGCCCTCCGACTCGAGCAGGCCGATCGCGCGGCGCCGGGCGCGATCGCGCAGCGCGCCGGCCTCGACCCGCTCGCGTTCGATGCGTGACTGCAGACCGGCCCGCAGCCGCTCGGGCAGGCCGGCGATGAGCTCGGCCTCGCGGCTCAGGCGCCGACCGACCGAGCCGCGGGCCCGGTCGCGCAGCGCGCCCAGCTCGCGCAGCTCCACGGCCAGGTCGGGGACGATCCGTTTGGCCGCATCAGTCGGCGTCGAGACAGCGAGGTCGGCGACGAAGTCCAGTAGCGGCGTGTCGGTCTCGTGCCCGATCGCGCTTACCACTGGGGTGCGCGCTGCGAAGACCGCCCGGATCAGGGTCTCGTTGCTGAACGGCAGCAGGTCCTCCACGCTGCCGCCGCCCCGGGCGATGACGATCACGTCGACGGCCACGTCGCTGTCGAGCCGGAGCAACGCCTCCACCACCTCGTTGACGGCGGAGGCGCCCTGCGTCGCGACGCTCTCGATGCGGAACGTGACGTCGGGCAGCCGACGCCGGGCGTTCTCGACGATGTCGCGCTCGGCGGCGCTGGCCCGGCCGGTAATCAGGCCGATGCAGCCAGGCAGGAACGGCAGGGCGCGCTTGCGGTCGGTGGCGAACAGCCCTTCGGCCGCAAGCAGCTTCTTCAGCGCCTCGAGCCGCGCGAGCAACTCACCGAGACCGACCAGGCGGATCTCGGTGGCGCGCAGGCTCAACGTGCCGCGTTCGATGTAGAAATCCGGGCGGGCCCGCACCACGACGCGCGATCCCTCTTCGATCGTGTCGCCGAGCACGGCGCGCGCACACGTGACGGTGAGCGAGATGTTGGTATCCGGGTCGCGCAGGGTGAGGAACTGGGTGGCCATGCCCGGGCGCCGGCTGACCTGGGCGATCTGCCCGTCTATCCAGATCTCACCGAGCCGCGCGATCCACTCGCCGATCCGTTGCGCGACGACGCGCACCGGGATCGGTTTATCGGCCGAGGTCTCGAGCCGTGCCACGGTGTCGCCCTACCCCCGGGGCTACTCGTCGCCGATCGAGTCGAACGCCGACGGCTTGGCATTACGGGGCGGGCGGACGCCGTCGCGCGGGGGCTTGCCATCGTCGCTGGCCAGGGTGAGCGGCGCGGGCGAGACCGGCTCGTCGAACGTCGCCCAGGGCGGCGGCTCGTCGGTGGGCTCGCGGCGGTTGAGCAGGTCGTCGCCGCGCGCGGCCAGCTGGGCGTAACGCTGCTGGGCGCGCAGTGACATCTGCAACGCGGTGCTCACCGCCAGCATCGGCAGCTCGATCGCCTTGTCCGGCAGCCGGCGGGCCTCATCCAGTGCCGCGGCGACCAGACCGACGGCCGCGCGGAGGGGAGTCGGCAGCAGAGGCATGAGCCCAGCCTGCCGTATCGGCCCCATCCGTACCATCGGGAGGTATGACCTCGACTCAGCCGGATGCCATCAACGCAGCCGACCAACCACACCGCCGGGTGTTGCTGGCCAAGCCGCGCGGGTACTGCGCCGGTGTCGACCGGGCCGTGCAGACCGTCGAACTCGCGCTGGACCACTACGGCGCCCCTGTCTATGTACGCAAGCAGATCGTGCACAACCTGCACGTGGTGCGGGCCCTCGAAGCCCGTGGCGCGATCTTCGTCGAAGAGACCGACGAGGTGCCCGAGGGTGAGCTGGTCGTTTTCTCGGCACACGGCGTGGCGCCGTCCGTGCACGCCGAGGCGGCGCAGCGCGGGCTCAAGGCGATCGACGCCACCTGCCCGCTCGTGACGAAGGTGCACCACGAGGTTCGCCGCTTCGCCAGCGACGACTTCGACATCCTGCTCATCGGCCACGAGGGGCACGAAGAGGTCGTCGGCACCAGCGGCGAGGCGCCCGAGAACATCATCGTGGTCGACGGCCCGGCCGACGTCGCGGGCATCGAGGTGCGCGACCCGCAGAAGGTCGTCTGGCTGTCGCAGACGACGCTGTCCGTCGACGAAACCATGCAGACAGTCGACGCGCTGAAGCAACGCTTCCCCGCGCTGCAGGCTCCGCCGTCCGACGACATCTGCTACGCCACCCAGAACCGGCAGGCCGCGGTGAAGACGATCGCCCCGCAGGTCGAGCTGTTCCTCGTCGTGGGCTCGGCGAACTCGTCCAACTCGGTGCGGATGGTCGAGGTCGCGGCGGCGGCCGGCGCCCGCGCGGCCTACCTGGTCGAGAACGCCGAGGCCATCGATCCAGCCTGGCTCGACGGCGTCACGTCGGTCGGTCTCTCGTCGGGCGCATCAGTTCCCGAGATCCTGGTGCACGAGGTCACCGACTGGCTGGCCGAGCGTGGCTACGCCGACCTGCAGGAAGTCAGCCACACCGAGGAGCGGCTGACCTTCGCCCTGCCGCAGGAGTTGCGCCGTGATCTGCGCACCGGCGTCACCCGCGCGGACGGACCAGCCAGCACCACTTCGTAATGAACCCGGCGCTGCGCGGCGACGTACGGTGAAGCATGAGGCGTGCGTGGCGATGGCTGGTTGTCGCCGCCGGCACGGCCGTCATCGTCGCGCTGCCGTTGCTCGTCCGGCTGGTCCCGGTCGCTCATAGCTCCGTCAGCGCGTCCGACCTGCTCGCCCGGATCAAGGCATCGGCCGGCGTGCAGTACTCCGGCTACGCGGAATCCTCTGGCGGCCTGGCCCTGCCCGTGACGACGAACCGGTTCAACTCGATCAACGACCTGTTCGGCGGCACTGCGCAGGTGCGCGTGTGGTGGCGCGGCACGCAGGACTGGCGGGTCGACGCGATCAGCCTGGCCGGTGAGCAGGATCTGCGGCACGACCGGCTCGGCACGTGGGCGTGGGATTACGAGTCGAACACGGCCGAACGCGTGGTGCAGGCCGCCATCCCGATCGTGCGACTGCCGCGCGCCGACGATCTGCTGCCGGCGACCCTGGCCCGCCGGCTGGTCAACCAAGCCAGCACCGCCCAGGTGACCAGACTGGCCGACGCCCGCATCGCGGGCCACGCTGCCGCCGGCCTGCGACTGAACACCGGCGACGAGCGGTCCACGATCGACCACATCGACGTGTGGGCATTGCCCGGCAGCGGATTGCCCGTCCGGGTGAAGGTGTATGGCAAAGGCGACTCCGCGCCAGTGCTCTCGAGCTCGCTGCTGGACCTTTCGACCTCGCCTCCCACGGCGGCGCAGACCGCGTTCCGACCCACCGTCACCGCGAAGATCCGCAGTAGCCAGTTCGGCGACATCGTCGCGGCGATGGACCAGTTCGGCCGCAGCCGACCGCCGTCGACACTGGCCGGCCTGCGGCGACAACCCTTAGAGCTCGGCGCGGTGGGCGTGTACGGGCAGGGCGTGACGGTGCTCGTGGCCGTGCCGTTACCCCACCGCCTCGGCGACACGTTGGCCGACCAGCTCTCCGGAACGCCGAGCGCGGTCACGCAGGGGAGCGGCGTGTCCATCGGAGTGGGCCCGCTGAACCTGTACCTGACCGCGGAGGCCGACGGGGTCGGCGGCGCCCGCTGGCTGCTCGCGGGCACGGTCACCCCGGCCACGCTGGCGACGGCGGCGGGGCAACTGCCGCCGGCCGAAGGGTTCGGCTGATGATCCGCACCGCGGGTTTGACCAAGCGGTTCGGGCAGGTGCTGGCCGTCGACAACATCGATCTGGACGTGCGTCCGGGCGACGTCTACGGCTTCCTCGGCGCCAATGGCTCGGGCAAGACCACCTCCGTGCGGATGATCCTCGGGCTGGTGCTGGCGACGTCGGGCACGGTGGAGTTGCTCGGCGAGGCGATGCCGCGCGGCGGGCGCCGGGTGCTGCCCAAGGTCGGGACCTTGGTCGAGGGGGCCGCCGCGTACGCCCACCTGTCGGCCCGGGCGAACCTGGATCTACTCGATGCCAGCGGGGGATCGGCCGGTCGACGCACGCGGCGGCGGCGCATCGACGAAGTGCTCGAGCAGGTCGGCCTGGCCGGCACCGGCAAGCGTCCGGTGAAGGCCTTCTCGCTCGGCATGCGGCAGCGGCTGGGACTGGCCGCCGCGTTGCTGACGGAGCCGCAATTGCTCGTCCTGGACGAGCCGACGAACGGGTTGGATCCGCAGGGCATCCGCGAGATCCGCGAACTGCTGCTGCGGCTCAACGCTGGCGGTGCCACGGTCTTTCTGTCCAGCCATCTGCTCACCGAGGTGGAGCAAATGTGCACCCGGGTCGGGGTGCTGGATCGGGGCCGGCTGGTGGTGCAGGACGAACTGGTCAACCTGCAGGCGCTGACCGGGCGATCGATCGTGCACACCACCGACCCGGCGGCCGCGGTGGCCGTGCTCGACGGGCGGGTCGAGCGACGCGACGGAGACCGCCTGGTCGTTCGTGCCGACGATCCGGCCGCCCTGAACGCGCTGCTCGTCGGCCAGGGGGTTCGGGTCCGCGAGCTCGTGGCCGAGCGGCGAACGCTGGAGGAGGTCGTCCTGGAACGCACCGAACCGGGCACGGATCGGGTGCCGTCGTGATCGCCGTCGAGTTGCGCAAGCTGGCGCGCCGGCCGCGTACCTGGGCGACCCTGCTGTTGCTCGACCTGCTGCCCACGGTGGTCGCAGTGCTGCTTGCGGTGACGCACCTCGGTCCGCGCCCGGGGCAGGGGCCGGCGTTTCTGTCGGCGGTGCAGGCGAACGGCGCGCTGTTCTCCGTCGCTGCGCTGGCCATTGTGCTGCCGCTGTTCCTGCCCGTCGCGGTCGCGGTCATTGCGGGCGACTCGATCGCCGGTGAGGCCCAGGGCGGCACGCTGCGCTACCTGCTCACCCGGCCGGTGGCGCGATCCCGGTTGCTGGTGGCGAAGCTGATCTCGGTGCTCGTGTTCGTCCTGATCGCCGTGGTGGTTGTGGCCGGCACCGGTTTCCTGGTCGGCAAGCTGCTGCTCGGCGGCCAGCCCGAGAGTGCGGCCACGGTGGTGACCAACGGATCGTCGGTGACGAGTGTGTCCGGCTCGACCTTGACCGCAGGGCAGGTCGCTGTGCGGACGATGCTGGCCATCGGCTACGTCGCGCTCTCGATGATCGGTGTCGCGGCGATGGCCCTGCTGCTGTCGACGTTCACCGACTCGCCGCTCTCGGCCAGCCTGGGCGCGTTGGCTTTCCTCATCGGCTCGTCTCTCTTGCTGACGCTGAACGCCGCCCGAGGGATCGCCCCGTACCTGCCCACCCGGTACTGGCTGTCGTTCATCGACCTGTTCCGAGATCCGATCCTGTGGCGCAACGTCGAACGCGGAGTGTTGCTGCAGTTCGTCTATGTCGTCGTGCTGCTCGGGGCGGCCTGGGCGAACTTCAGCACCAAAGACATCACGAGCTGAACCGCCCGCAATCACGCGCGCCGAGCGCGACCGGTGGACCGGGCGCGAGCTCGGACAGCACCATGGCCGCCACGTTGTTGTCGCGCGGCAGTCCGCTGTGGCGTACCCGGTCGCTGGCGCAGACGCTCTGCACGGTGATGTTCGATGCGCCGGACAACGAGGCCGAATCAGGCGGGAGCACCACGTCGTCCTGAGTCGTCCAGATCGAGACGAACGTGGGCCCGGTCGGGGTCTCGTCCCCGGCGTTGAGTGCGGCGAGCAGCGGACTGTCTACGGCCAGTTGCTGGCAGGCGGTCGGGCAGGCACCGGGCAGCACCGAGCCGGCGAACGCGGCGATCTCGGTGCCGTGGTGCGGCGCGCCCAGCGTGATGACGCGACGGGCCCGCCCGTCGCCGCCGTGCTCGCGCACCCACAGCCGGGCTACGACACCCCCGGCCGAGTAGCCGATGACATCTACCGAGGCGGCGCGTGTGCGGGCCAGCGTCGCGGTCACGGCGGCGCCGAGGACCCGGGCCTGCGCGTCGAGATCCCCGCGCCCGTCGCCGGGCAGTTGCAACACCTGCGCATCCTTGCCGTGCGCGCGCAGGACTACGGCCAGTGCGTCCACGCCGCCCGTCGAGCCGCCGTAACCGGGCACCAGGATCACGGGGCCGGGTGTGGCCTGCGATACCGGCTTGGCCTGCTTGTCCGGGCGCAGTAGGGCAAGGAGCGCCAGCACCAGGGTAAGGATCAGTGCGCCGGAGACGAGCGTGCCGAGGACGAGGACCAGCTGACGGCGGGCAGGGGCCAGCGACGAGAGCATGGGAAGTCAGCGGTGCGTGATCAGGCGAACTCCGGCGATGATCAGCACGGCGGCAGTGGCCGCGGCGATCGCCGGGAATCCGTAGACGAGCCAGTTGGCGGCACCGTCGAACAGGACCTTCTTGTCGTGCAGGCCGCCGGAGCGCAGGTAGAGCATCGAGGCCGAGGCCAGCGAGTAGACCAGCGGCGGCGCGATGACCACCGGGAACATCGACGTCCGGCGCACGAGCAGCATGGCGATGACCGAGGCCACCACGATGCCGATGTTGAAGCCACCGCGGACTTGAGAACCGCTGATCGTGTCGATGACCCCACCGAGGCCAGCGATGGCGAGCAACACGAGCAGTGCGCCCCAGGCGGGCAGGCCGCGTTCGGGGGCCACCGGCCGGGTCGGGATGAGACCGCTGTCGCGATGGGTGTCGCGATGGGTGTCGCGGTGGTTGTCGCGGGCCGACGCGGACCGGACCGACGTGGCCTGACTCCAGTCATCGCCAGCTCCGCCACCGAAGGGCGTATCGGTCTCCGGCGGGCGCCGTGCACCGTACGGAGCCGGCGCGTTCACCACTTCGAACTCCTCCGCGGTCGGGGGCCTGGTGCTTGGAGTCGGGCGCGATCAGTCAGGCTCACGGTACGCGCCAGCAGGCACCCCTTGTCGCAGGCGGGCGCTCGCCAGGCGCCCGGAAGTCCCGCCTTTCCGCTCTGATCAGCCGCGTTCGCCCCCGGCTGCCTCGGGCATGGACTCGATCAGCTCGGCCTGCCCGATGGGGACCCGCTGCTTGGGCAGCGACACGACCCGTTGCTCGGTGAGCTCGGGCGCCTGGGTGGACCGGGCCGCCTCGGTGACCTGGTTGGGCGTCTCAAGCAGGTCGGACGGGCCGACCACCTTGAGCTCGGCCATCTTGCGGGCCGTGACGAGCACCCGGCTCTCCAGCGACGACACCGTCTGGTTGTAGGAGGTCACGGCCGAGCCCAGGGAGCGGCCCAGTTTGTCGATGTGTGCCCCCATCGTGGACAGCCGCTGGTACAGCTCACGGCCGACCTGATGGACTTCCTCTGCGTTCTGGGCTAGCGCCTCCTGTCGCCAGCTGTAGGCGATCGTGCGGAGCAAGGCCACCAGTGTGGAGGGGGTGGCCAGCACGACGTCCTTGCCGAAGGCGTACTCCAGCAAGGTGGGATCTTCGCGCAGCGCGCCGTCGAGGAACGCGTCGGCCGGGACGAAGCAGACGACGAACTCCGGCGTGGGGCTGAAGCGCTGCCAGTAGCTCTTGGCCGACAGAGAGTCGATGTGGGTGCGCAGATGCTTGGCGTGGGCCTTCATCCGGGCGTCGTGGGTGGCCTCGTCGCGGGCTTCCATGGCTTCGAGGTAGGCGCTGAAGGCCACCTTGGAGTCGACGACGACGTTCTTGCCGCCGCACAGCCGCACCACCAGATCGGGGCGTTGGGTGGCGCCGTCCGGGGCGGTTGCGCTGGCCTGCAGGTCGTAGTCGACGTGCTCGGCCATGCCAGCCGCCTCGACCACCCGCTCGAGCTGCATCTCGCCCCACCGGCCGCGGATCTGCGGCGCACGCAGCGCGGTGACGAGCTGTGCGGTCTCGCTGCGTACCTGTTCGGAGGCGTGGCTCATGGCCCGCACCTGCTCGCGGATCGCGGAGTCGGACGTGGCGCGGCCCTTCTCGACCGCGGTGAGCTGGTCTTGCACCTTGGCCAGCGATTCACGCAGCGGGGCCACCATCGCGTCGATGGCCTGCTGGCGCTGCGCGAGGTCGCCGCCGGCCGCGGTCGTCGACTTGGCGAACTGTGTTTCGGCCAGCTTGATGACCGTCTCGGCATTGCGCTGCAACGCTTCGGCCGCCTGCGAGCCGAACAGTTCACGCAACTGCTCGTCGGTGCGCACCAGCATCGCCTCGCGCCGCGCGGCCGCGGTGCGGTCGGCTTCGAGCGCGGCCCGCAGCCCGGCGGCCTCGGTGAGCGCGGCGCGAGTGCCGACCTCGCTGCGTTGACGGGCCAGCAGCCAGCCCAGCGCCAGCCCGACGGCGACGCCGAACAGGATCGGAATTACAGCGGTGACGTTCATAGTTCCGATGGTCACACCCTCGTCCGATAATTTCGGGAGCCGACACGCCCAGACCCCGATAACCACTCGCTGACGCACGTCCGGCAGATGCGCAGCCAACGCCTAGACTGGCGCCCCGTGACCCTGACTATCGGCATCGTCGGCCTGCCCAACGTGGGCAAGTCCACCTTGTTCAACGCCCTGACGAAGAACGACGTCCTCGCCGCCAACTACCCCTTCGCCACGATCGACCCGAACGTCGGCGTGGTGGGGGTCCCGGATCCGCGGCTGGGCGCACTGGCCCAGATCCACGGCTCGGCCAAGATCATCCCGGCGGTCGTGTCGTTCGTCGACATCGCCGGCATCGTCAAGGGCGCCAGCGAGGGGGCCGGC